>CAJKEB010000105.1 GCA_905198865.1 uncultured Eubacteriales bacterium | reverse complement strand
AATTTAGATTTTTAAACCTTTTCCTAAAAGGTTTGTGCGCGTCAAACTATAATTTATATTACGAAAAAGGGCTGCTGCAATTATTAATTGCAACAGCCCCTATATTTAAACTATTTTTATTCTTTATAACAAAACTGCGCCTGTACTGCCTGAGCTTACACTCTTTGCATACCTTGCAAGGTAGCCAGTCTTGATGTTCGGCTCTTTCGGAGTCCAGTTCTTGCGTCTTTCTTCAAGTTCCTCGTCTGATACTTCGAGCTTGATTGTATAATTCGGAATATCGATGCTTATGATGTCGCCCTCATGAACCAAGGCGATCGGACCGCCGTCTGCCGCTTCGGGCGAAACATGACCGATTGCAGCGCCGCGGGTAGCACCGCTGAATCTGCCGTCAGTGATAAGCGCAACACTGCTGCCGAGGCCGCTTCCTACTATTGCAGCTGTAGGATAGAGCATTTCTCTCATACCGGGACCGCCCTTCGGGCCCTCGTAACGGATAACGATAACGTCACCGGGGTTAATCTTTCCGTCATAGATTGCCGCAACAGCGTCTTCCTCGCACTCGAACACACGCGCCTTACCTGTATGTACCATCATTTCATCGCATACCGCGGAACGCTTAACAACGCAGCCGTCAGGTGCAACGTTGCCCTTGAGCACTGCAAGTCCGCCGGTCTTGCTGTATGGGTTATCCTTGGTTCTGATTACTTCGGGATTTGTAATCTCACAGCCCTCGATATTCTCGGCAACCGTCTTGCCGGTAACCGTTATCGGAGTTGTATCCAAAAGGTTCAGCTTATCAAGCTCATTCATAACGGCATATACACCGCCTGCACGATTGAGGTCGAGCATAAAGTGATCGCCTGCCGGAGCCAGATGGCACAAATTGGGAGTCTTTTCAGACACAACATTGATTGTATCAAACGGTAAATCAATGCCGCACTCGTGTGCTATTGCCGGGAGGTGAAGCGCGCTGTTTGTGCTGCAGCCAAGAGCCATGTCAACAGTCAGAGCGTTTATGAACGCAGCCTTTGTCATTATGTCTCTCGGCTTGATGTCCTTTTCGATAAGCTCCATAATCTGCATGCCTGCCATCTTGCCGAGACGAAGTCTCTCGGAATAGACAGCCGGAACAGAGCCGTTGCCCTTAAGTCCCATACCGAGCGCCTCTGTAAGGCAGTTCATGCTGTTTGCTGTGAACATACCTGAACACGAACCGCAGGTAGGACAGCAGTTTTCTTCACAAATTTTGAGTTCTTCTTCGGAAATATCTCCGCCCTTTGCACGGCTTACCGCCTCAATCATTGTTGAGTAGCTTGCCGGGTTGCCTGTCCATTCCTTGCCGGCAAGCATAGGACCGCCGCTAACAAAGATTGACGGAATATTAAGTCTTGCCGCAGCCATAAGCAGGCCGGGAACGTTTTTGTCACAGTTCGGAACCATAACAAGACCGTCAAACGGATGAGCCGTAGCCATTGCCTCGGTAGAATCGGCGATAAGCTCACGCGTAACGAGTGAATACTTCATACCCTCATGACCCATTGCAATACCGTCACAAACAGCGATTGCCGGGAACACAATCGGAACACCGCCGGCAAGAGCAACGCCTTGCTTAACCGCTTCGACAACCTTATCAATATTCATATGGCCGGGGACAATATCATTCTTTGAGCTGACAATACCGATAAGAGGCTTGTCTATCTCTTTATCCGTCAGACCCAGAGCATACAGCAAAGAACGCTGTGGCGCTGCGTCTATTCCTTTCTTTATTCTGTCACTTCTCATTTTTAGAACACCTACCTAAATAAATTTATAACGGCAAATTTGCCTTATTAATATCCAAACTAAATTATATAACACTTTTAGCTTTATGTCAAACACAAATTCTAATGCGCGGGCAATGGCAGGATATGTAATAAATTATAGTTTAAATTAATAAAGCCAGACCCAGTTCCGCCCGCCTAGCCCG
>CAJKEB010000104.1 GCA_905198865.1 uncultured Eubacteriales bacterium | reverse complement strand
ACTCCGGGGGAGCTGTCGCCGCAGGCGACTGAGGGGGCTAATAAACTATAATTTATATACCTAAAAGTCTTTCTGTATTCTCGTGCAGAATCATTTCACGTTCGCTTGACGTTAAGTCAAGCTGTTCTATATATTTAAGCTCAGTTTCGGCGTCCCACATCGGATAATCCGTACCGAATAATACATGGTCAACGCCGTAAGCACGTATCAGCTTATTTACATGCTCAATCGGAACCTTGTACATCGTGCTTGACGTATCAATATAAATATTCCTTCCGCTGAAAGCCTCAACTGCGTCGTCCCACTCCGACCAACCGCCGAAATGCGCGCCGATGACCTGCATAGCCGGAAAATCGTCCATCACATTTGCCATTCTTGACGGCTTGCTCCACTGATAACGGTAATCGCCCGTATGAACAAGCAGCGGCAGTCTGCCCGATATTGCCTCATAGATATTATACGCCTTTTTGTCATCAATCATAAACTCCTGAAAGTCAGGATGTATCTTAAGTCCTTTAAGTCCTGCGTCAATACATCGCTCAACCTCGCCGTTTATATCGTCATAGTCCGGGTGCATTGTCATAAACCCTATTATCCTGTCGGGGTATTTTTGCGTACACTCGATAATGAAATTATTAATACTCTCTACCTGATGCGGAGTTGTTGCCGGAGAATGTATTACAACTTTATCCACTCCGGCTCTGTCGGACAGCTCAAGCAATTTACTTAACGTTCCGTCATACGGAACTCTTATATTATAAAACTCCTGTATGCCGTGCGAAGCCTTTTCCGCAATCTTATCCGGAAAAACATGCGTGTGTATATCGATTATCATTCTTATTATCTCCAATCTGTTTCACTATCTCAAATCTACTGCCGTGCCGCAAGCGCCGCGCCGACAATTCCTGCATCGTTACCGAGACCGGCAATACCCAGCTTTGTCTGTCTGATATTCTTGCAGAAATAATTCTTCTCGCAATACTCGACAATCGGGTCGAGCAGATAGTCCCCCTCCTTGCTTATGCCGCCGCCAATCAGCAGCATTTCCGGCTCGAAGATATTGACCATACTGCAAATTCCGTCCGCAACATACTCAAGATACTTTTTCACGACACTCTGCGCCGCCTCGTCACCGGCCTTTGCGGCGTCAAACGCAGTTCTGCCGTCTATTTTTCCGCTCTCGCCGAACGACTTAGCCATCAACGAATCAGGGTTTTGCTTTATCGCTTCTGCCGTCTGATTAATAAGCGCGCTGACCGAGGCATATACCTCCCAGCAGCCCGCCTTGCCGCAGTTACATCGGATTCCGTTATGCACAAGCGTACAGTGACCGAGCTCAGCACCTGCGCCGTTAAAGCCTCTGTAGATTTGCTTATTTATTATTATACCGCCGCCGACCCCCGTACCGAGCGTAATAAATATAAAGTCGTCAATATCTGTGCCACACGCGACATACTCGCCGTATGCGGCAGCGTTGGCGTCGTTTTCTATATTGATAGGTATACTGAAATACTTGCCCATCTCTTCTCTTATATTTGCATTATGCCAGCCGAGGTTTCCGGCGTACAAGACAGTTCCGTTTTTGTTGTCAACCGCGCCGGGAGTGCCAATTCCCAAAGCCTTTACTTCAGAAATATCTGTTCCGTTTTCCTCAAGAAGCCTGCTGCAAAGTCCGGCCATATCCTTTATTATTTCTTCAAACGAACGCTCCGCCAATGTCGGCGTTGACAGCTTCCTGATAATTTTGCAGTCATCGCCGACAAGTCCTGCCGCTATGTTCGTTCCTCCTAAATCAATACCTAAATACATCGTCGAAACTCCTTTCGCTTATCGAAAAACCCGCAAGCGGTTTTTTCTCACCGCTTCAGGGTTTCTCCTCTTCCCACAAAGCACTTTGTGCTTTCCGGGAGCCCTATCTTTTCTCCTTTCGCTTATCGAAAAACCCGCAAGCGGTTTTTTCTCACCGCTTCAGGGTT
>CAJKEB010000103.1 GCA_905198865.1 uncultured Eubacteriales bacterium | reverse complement strand
TCCTGTAAGGAGACACGATAGAGCGCTCGGGGCGGAGGCGGCGAGCGCAACTGGGCGGGCTGTGACCGAACCTTTCAGGTTCGGTCATACATAGTCATGTTTTGTCACTCCTTTTGATGTAAAATAATCTTAATTTACAAAAATAAAGGAAGTGACTCATATGTCAATGCCAAACAAGACATCAATCGATTATTATCCGCGTGAGACGGGGCTGCGAAGAGACAGGAAGTTCCGCACGGTGAAAATGAAGTACGGCTGCGTGGCAGTGGACGTATACGAAATTCTTCTTGACCTCATCTACAGTGACAAGGGATACTACATACAATACGATGAGGACAGCAAACTTGATGTTCAGTGGGATATTGCACAGGATTTGCAGGGGAAAGACTGTCCGGAGTTTGACACAATAGGAAATATAATCGACGACCTCGTAAAGGCCGGTCTTTTCAGCGAGGAATATTATAAGAAAGGCATTTTGACTTCGCGCCGCATACAGAGCGTTTATTATAAGGCGACTATTGAGAGGAAAACGATAAAAGTCGATTTTAATATCTGGCTCCTCACCGAGCAGGAAATGACTGAGCTTTCAACAAGGTCGGCAATACTTGCCGAATTTCAAAATCGGTCGGATTCAAGCCAAAATCAGTCGGATAACCCCAAAAATCAGCCGATTTTGAGACAAAGTAAAGTAAAGGAAAGTAAAGTAAATAAAATAAAAGTAAACAACAGCAAAGAAAACAACAGTAAAGAAAAGCCTCCGGCGGAGCAGAGTAAAGCTGCTGCTGTTGCTGTTGATAATGAATTAAATGATTTGTTCGGGTATTACGAGAAGAACATAGGGAAGGTAACACCGTACATCGCTGACCAATTAAGAGAATACATAAGCAGGGGAGCGGAGCCGGCTTTGATACACAGACTGATTGACTATTCAGTTGGCGAGAATACGGCTAAGTGGAGCTACTTAAACGGCTGTATAACGGGCTGTCTGAGGGACGGGGTCAGGACGGCTGAAGAATATGATCGCTGTCAGGCTAAGCGAGCCGAGCGCAGAGCCGAAGCGGATTTCGGCAGAAGCGCTTCAGGCATTGAGCCGAGCAAGTTTAACAACTACACCGACACGAATAAGATAGACTATGCCGCCCTTGAGGAAAAGCTGCTTGAGCAGATGCTGATGTAACCCTAGCCTACTATACCACTGACGAGGCGGTTGCCACGGTAATGCCTGCGATGATTACCAGCGCGCAGCAAATGCGGAAAAAGATGTTCTTTTCGCCAAACATCAGCTTGCCCCCGACAATAGTAACCAAAACGCTGCATTGCTTGATAAGCGTCATTACCACAACGTGGCTGTTCGGGTTTGCGTTGGCAATAAACAGTGCCTTGTCGCCTATCACAAAAAGAACTGCCAGCAGCGGTATCCACAGATTCTTGTATATCGCTCTGAAATCCGGTTTTTGTCTGGTTGCAATTATATATACCGCATACATAAGAGTCAAAAACAGCATATACCAGAACTGGAGCTGGCTGCTTGTCATCGTCTGCATCAGTACCTTGTCAAACGTTCCGGAGACTGCATTGAACAGGCATGAAACAAGAATCAGTATTATGTATTTCGGCTTGATTTTTCTGTCGCCGCCCGATTTCTTTAAGTTAACCAGATACAAACCGATAAGCACAAGCGCAAAGCCGATAAGGCGCATAGGTGTCATAGCCTCATGCAGAACCAGAACGCCGAGCAGGGTCGAGAATATAAGCTGAGCCATGTCCATAACGCCGTAGAAGCTGATAGGAACCTCATTGATTGCCTTAAACGAGCAAATCCATGCAATAAATATGGCAAGCGACTTGACAAAGGTCCAAATCAGTTCGGTTGGCTGAGCTTCAAGCGCATCACCGCATTGGGGCAATACAAGTATGAACGAAAGCAGGGTATAGAAGAACAGCACCTCCATAACGGAGCTTTTTTCCATAGCTTTTTTCTTGAAAACGTCACGCATACCCTTGAGTATTCCGTATGCGGCAACGAGTAAAATCCATAAATTTGACATGTTGGGAAATACCTCTTTAAATAAGATTGAGTTGCTCCGCCCCCTCAGTCGCCTGCGGCGACAGCTCCCCCGGAGGGGGAGCCTCCCCAAAAGCC
>CAJKEB010000102.1 GCA_905198865.1 uncultured Eubacteriales bacterium | reverse complement strand
TCTGTCATATGTCTGCATCAGATTCGAAAACACTTTCTTTATTTCATTGACATCCATATCGACATATGTATAGACAAGGTTCGTGTCGCCTATTTTATCCTCTTTGTAGAACCCTCCGACAATTGTCAGTCCGGTGGTTTTGCCGGAGAATGTATTTTTCCCGGTACGGTTAAGGTTTGTGAAAAACTTCTTGCGGTTTTTGATTTTCACATCGAACTGCGTCGGCTCGTCGAGAGTCAGCGTTTCATATCCGGTATCACCGTAACAAGTGACATACCCGGCACGGGGATAGTACGCAAATGTTCCCGGCAGAGCCGCGCCCTGTCCGTTGCTGTAATGAGTATTTGAATATCCGCTGTAAGTGAATGTAAGCGACGAAGTCTCGCCCGCCGACTCGACCTCTATCCAGTCATCATTCTGTCTAAACTTCAGATCCCTGCCGCTCTCATCCCTAACCGATTTCACCTTATATCCGTGATAAAGTGTGAAGCCGTAGATATCCAAATTGCTCGGAGAAACCGAAACTTTGACCTCGGCATGAAGCACATTGCTGAGCTTCAATTCCATATCGTATGAAGTTATTTTGAACTCGGGGCAAGCATCCGGAGGGGATGTTTTATTTATAATGTAATATCGAATTTCCCCACCGACTTCTTCCGTGCTTTCTACATCTTCAATATTATCGGAATTGTTCTGAAGGACAATTGGAGCGCAGCACAGTCCAAGAGTCAAGCATGCAACGCCCAAAACAAGGAAGTGCTTACCATAACGGTTTCGTGCGAAGAAGAAAAGAAGCAACGCACAAAGCACCAATATCCACATTAAAAAAGCAAATAATCTATACGGTCTAAGTGAATAACCGTAAGCGATATTAGGTGTATAAAAAAATGACGACGGCGTCATAAAAGGAAAAACTCTTAACCATCTGTTTGCGGATATACCAGTGGAATAATATAAATCCGCGCAGAAGCCATTTACCGCAGGGCTCGAAAAGAAAGTAATAACAAGCAATACGATATATGCCACGCCTCTTTTGGCATATATCGCAAGAACCGCGCCGAGCAAGGTTCCGATAAGCGGAACAACAAAGAAGTTTATCACAATATGTGCAAGCACATGAAATATTGCGGCAGCTCCTGCACTGCATACAATGCCGGCAATAATATAAATCAGCAAATTGATTATCAGACACGGCATCGCCAAAAAAATCATGACCAAGATTCTGGCTTCGATCGCCTCGACTCGCCCATATTTTATCGCCGAACAGCACTCCTCGAATCCGACCGAAAAATCCATTCTTCCGAATTCGTAGCTGATAAATGCGAAGAACACGAAATAGACCAAGCTGCCTAATATCAGCATGCACATGCCTGAAAAAAAATCATCATATGCAAAGGAGTACAAAGATGAATATATGCTCCATGCAAAAGTCAACAGAAAATACAAAATATATGCCGTTTTCAAGACGGGATTTTTTCTGAATTCATTGAAGAAAAGCAAACATCTTGTTTTCAGCGTCAACACCCCTTTCAATTATGCGGCATCTATCGAAAGATAAATGCCGCATGGATTCAGATCAAATTACTGCAATTTTTAAACTACTGTCTTATTGTGCCGTCAGCTGTGCATCCGTATTTGCCTGCTCCGTCCGGATTAAGTACAAGCTTCCAATAATATTCATCACTTAATCTCTTTGTTGCTGTGTCTCCAATTGATGTTCCCGGGCGTAACACGATTTTTTCACTAGCGCCACTCCACCAAATGCCGGCTTTCTTATACTTGGGGAGAACATGAACAGCAAAAGTAGATGTTTTATCATTCGATGCCGTTATAAGTTTCCATGAACCATACACAAGACCGCTTTCGGCAATCGTCTGCGTAGAATCCAAATGTACCGACTTCACTACCGCAAATGCCGAGCTGCTAAGCATGGCGACGAGAACCATCGCACAGAGAACAATTGATAACACTTTTTTCATAGAGCGAATTCTCCTTTGTAATTTCGTATAAATTTTGTTTCAATGCATTGTCACAATCACATAATAGCATATATCAAATTTTATTTCAAGCAAAATGTCATTGAAAGTCACATTTTGTATCTTTGAACAAATTTTTATACTGAACTTTGTATGCTTTCACAAAAAAATTATCTTGTCAATTTTTAATATTTTCAGTACCTCTGTTCAGATCGTCAATGAATTCGTCGGGCGTGCGTGTGTCGCTCTCGTCATACAGATATTTGTCTATC
>CAJKEB010000101.1 GCA_905198865.1 uncultured Eubacteriales bacterium | reverse complement strand
ACTTCACAGGGGAAAGCAACCATTCCGAGCATTTCGGACTTGGGTTATATATTTGTAAGCTACTTTGTGAACACCATAACGGTTATCTGAGGATTGAAAATACCGAAGTGGGAGCAAAAGTTTCCGCCTTCTTCAAAACTCCTGTCTTGTAGATAAAAAATAGATATTTACCCGCTATACTCTCCATGAAAACACATGGAGAGTATTTTATTGCTCCCTATGGAGAAAGGAGCTTTTTTATGGAATTAAAGACAGTTGGACTGACAAAAAAGTTCGGTTCCAAAATCGCCGTAGACGATTTGAATATTACTCTGGCTAATGGTGTCTACGGCTTGCTGGGCGCAAATGGCGCAGGAAAAACAACGCTAATGCGGCTGCTTTGCAATATCCAAAATCCCACTTCCGGAAAAATACTGTTGAATGGGAAAAATGCTGTTGGGCTGGGTGAACGCTATCGAAGCCTCTTGGGCTACTTGCCCCAGCACTTCGGATATTACCCGGACTTTTCAGCGTTTGACTTCCTGCTATATGTTTCTGCCCTAAAAGGCTTGGACGAGAAGGCAGCGCGGAAGAAATCAAAAGAACTGCTGGAAGCGGTAGATTTATCAAAGGAAAGTAAGCACAAAATCAAAACTTTTTCGGGAGGCATGAAACAGCGTTTAGGGATTGCACAAGCCATGCTCAATGATCCCCGCATTTTGATTTTAGACGAGCCGACGGCGGGGCTTGACCCGAAAGAGCGCGTCCGTTTCCGCAATTTGATTAGTGCCTTTTCCAAAGACCGCATTGTAATTCTGTCTACGCATATTGTTTCCGATGTGGAGTTTATTGCAGAGGAAATCATTATGATGAAGTCCGGGCAAATCATTCATTTTGGAAATCCGCAGGAGATTACTTCTGAAATCAACGGTCAAGTATGGGAATGTACGGTTCCGACTGCCTATGCGGAAAAATACGCGGCTTCCTATAATACAAGCAATCTGCGGAATACCAGCGAAAACCAGACAATCCTGCGGATTGTTGGAGATCGTCCGCCGATGGAAAATGCAGTAAGGGTACAGCCTACTTTGGAAGATTTGTACCTGTTCTATTTCAAAGGAGGCTGTGAAGAATGAAAAAACTAATTTATTTTGAACTGCGGAAGATTTTTTCCAAGCGTTTATCTATGGTTACCCTTATCGGGATACTTCTATTCTCTGCTTTGCTTTCTTTTTCCACCTATCAAAACAAATACGCTTTTGACCAGAACGCCGGTGAAGGTTCCGGCAAAGCAGCAGTAGAAATCGACAAGGAAATCGCAGCAAAGTATGAAGGAATCCTGACCGATGAAAAAGTGCGACAAATGATGTCTGATTTTGCGCCGACATCAGATTTGCATGGGTTGAATGCGGCCTATATTTACCAAAACGCCATGCAATCCGCAGCCTTTTCACGATTTTCAGATCTGAACGGAAATTGGAACGGATTGAGTGTTTCCGATGTGTTCGGTAATGAAGAAATCAAAATTGGCTATGTAGATGGTTGGCTTTCAACAAGTAAAAACATGGTGCGGGTTTTTATCGTGCTTGCTCTTGCGGTTATCATCATGCTTGCTCCGATTTTCTCCGGCGAGTATGAAGGCGTTGACAATATCATATTGACAAGCAAATACGGAAAAACCAAATGTGCTACTGCAAAGGTAGTAGCTGGCATTCTCACCGCCATTCTCACCACTGCGCTGATAGTAGCTTTTAACTTATTTCTTGCGCGTGCTTTTTACGGAACGGAAGGATTGAATTGCAGTATTCTATTTGCTCCCAGCGAATATGTTGAAGCATTTATCCCTTTTAATATCACCTGTGGGACGCTGCTCAAATATCAAATCCTGTTGGCATTTACCTGTACCATCAGCGTTACAGGAATTACATTGTTGATGTCTGCAATCAGTAAAAATCAGATTGTAGCTTTGGTTGCGGTAATGGCAATTTTTCTGTTCCCGGTTTTGCTGCCGATCCCGGAAACAAATCCATTGTTCCGATTGGTCGGGCTTCTTCCTGTCTACCATGTTCTGGCTGTTTCGCTTCTATCGGTGGAACAAATGAGCAACGGTATGCTGTATGCGATATGGGCAATCCCAACGGCATTGATCTTTTTGGGAATTGGCGCTGGTTTTTCTCGCCATATATTTGCGAAGCACCAAGTTTCATAAATATGGAATAATCTGCCGCACGACGGCAAAAGAAAAAAAGCCGTCGTAAAGCAGACACATTCACACGCCCATGAAGCGGTGGCTTTGATTTTCAGAGCCGCCGTTTCTTTTCGTCTATCCTAAACCAACGACGAC
>CAJKEB010000100.1 GCA_905198865.1 uncultured Eubacteriales bacterium | reverse complement strand
CCCGGGTCTGGCGGGCGGAACTGGGCTAGGCTTTATTCATTCAAACTATAATTTACAATTCTAACCATGGTTTGGTTTCGCTAGATTAATTATCGTTTATTATAATATTGTCAGGGTTTCGTTTTCGGCATCGAATACGAAGTTTATGCCAAGTCCGTTCAGTACTTCTTGTACGGGAATGTACATTCTGTTATTAATCATTTTTATTTCGCAGCTTAGCTGCTGCTCATTTTCGTTGATGTATATAACATTACCGTATAGCGGCATTGCAACAGTGTTTTCACCGTTTGTGACAGAAGCTGTTTTGGTCATATCATTCCAGTCAACTTCAAGTCCCAGTGTGATAAACAGCGGGTCAATAGGACGCATAAAGTTTCCGTTGTCTGTGATTGGCTTTACGAAATAGTTTTTAAGTTCTATCGTATCTATAACTCCGTTTATGTTTATCAGAGGTGTATTTGCCTTTAAACAAATATATCTTTCAATACCGTCTGCCGGCTCAGGTACCCTGTTTATGGTGACGATTGAGCGGCGATCTTGTGATTCAATCCATGCTTAATAAAAGTTGTCGCTTGACAAATCACTCATTTGTCTGTCTCCTACTGTGCCGATGTAGTTTTCACCGCAGTTTTTGTATGAATCCAGAGTGAAATCATATAATATATTTCCGGCTGTATCAATTATGCCAAATTTACCGTTTCTTTTTACAAACGCAATACCGTAATCTGAAAAACGGGTAGGCACAAAATAGAAATTGTACGCAGTAATCCAATCATAAGAGATAGAAGTATAAATATATGGCTCAAGATTGTCAATTACAACATTTCCGCTTGGATCTATTATTGAGAAGTTTGGCAGAATCGGATTTTTATAAGCTTCTTTATTTGCTTGTGAACCGTTAGATAAGAATAAATCGCAATAACTGATTTGCCAAACATCACAATCAGTAAACGAGCTGCGTTTTAACGTGTCTGAAGTCACAAAAGCATAGCCGTTACTTACACACATTAATCCGTTTTCATCAAAATGACCGCCGTTATATACATAAATTGGATCTATGATTTCACTGAAGCTTTGATCAAGTATATGCAGCATGCAGTCACTGTCTTGAGCGTATATATAGTCGCCGCAGAAGCTGATATTTATGAAATCATTATACGACAGAACATCTGTTTGAAATTCTTTTTTATCCGATTGTGCATAAGCGGTATATGTAATTAAAATAACCTATAGTAAACACAAGCAGGCGATACGTTTTATATTCATATTTATACCTCTGATATTATAATTATATGTATTATAACATATTTGGAATATAATGTCTATGAAAACCCGAAAAGTTTGAAAATAAAACTTATTGCAGCTGCTAATTTTTCTCGATGAATTCTTTTATTCCTGTATATATGGCTTCGGCAAGCCGTTTTTGGTAGTCTTCTTCGGTCAGGCGTTTCAGTTCGTCGGGATTTGAGAGAAATCCGCACTCCACAAGAACAGCAGGAACATTTGCGTTTTTAAGTATATATACATTTCGTTCATTGCCTTTGGCGGCTCTGGTGTTTGAGTTGTCGAGGTTATTCTTGAGCGACGCCTGTATTGTTTCGCCGAGCTGCTTGCTTTTGTCACCGTTGTCCGATGAAAATACCTGAGCACCGCTGTATTTTGAGTCTGTGAATTTATTCATATGTATGCTGACAAATATATCGCCGTGCGCAGAATTCAGGACGTCCAACCGATGCTGTAAGTCCGTCTTTTTGGAATACTTGCCGTTTGGATCCAGTTCTATGTCGTCCGTTTCGCGCGTCATAACGGCGGTGTTTCCGTTTGAATTAATTATATCCCTGAGCTTAAGCGACACTGCTAAGTTGAGATCCTTTTCCAGAACATCACCCGAGCTTGCTCCGCCGTCAGGTCCGCCGTGTCCGGGGTCAATGACGATTATTTTGCTTTGTGCGTTTTCGCCTTCGGCGGCTGTTTCATCACCCATTCCGAAAATCATAATAACTGCTGCGGCAGTAACCATAACAAATGCCAAGGCATATAGTATAAGTGTGTTTTTCTTTATTGCCAAAAACATAATAATTCTCCTTTGCTGCGGTTGATAGATTGATAATATATTTTATGCATGATTTTCCGGGCTATGCAGCGGTTTCATAGCTGTGGTTTTTGAGATAATATAAGTATTTGATAAAAAACAAGAGAAAAAATGAGGAAACAGGCTGTTTTTTTATTATAATTATTAATAATTGTTTTAATCTCCTTTGACTTTTATTATCAGCACGAGTATAATAGTCAATGTTGTTGCCGAATAGGGCGGCAAAAAAGAAAGAGATATGGGAGCATAGCTCAGCTGGGAGAGCATCTGCCTTACAAGCAGAGGGTCATAGG
>CAJKEB010000099.1 GCA_905198865.1 uncultured Eubacteriales bacterium | reverse complement strand
CTGAAAAACGAGCTTCGGTAGAGCGGTCTATGACCGCTGCGGAGGCGAGTAGCCGTCTGACCTCGTTTAGAAGTCAATTAATATGCTTACACAACTAAAAATCGTGCTTTTTATGCCAAGTGCATTACGCTGCATGTATAAACAACTTTGACTGTTTATTGACTTTATATGCTATAGTAATATCGCTTGGTATGGCGCATACGAACCCTGCGGGTTCGGTCACAGACTGCGCACCTCCGTGTTCGCTGTTTCACAGCTCACCTACCGTAGTTTGCATTACCGCCTTTGCAAAGGCGATAATTTAAACCGGCAATACAAAAAAGGCTGTATCACAAACGTGACACAGCCTTAATAAATTCAAATCAGATATTAGCCAAGTTCTGCAAAGTACTTGATTGTTCTAACCATCTGGCTTGTGTATGAGTTCTCGTTGTCATACCATGAAACAACCTGAACCTCATAGAGACCGTCGCCGATTTCAGCAACCATTGTCTGAGTTGCATCGAACAGTGAACCGTATCTCATGCCAACGATATCAGAAGAAACGATTTCATCTGTGTTGTAGCCGAATGATTCATTTGAAGCAGCCTTCATAGCAGCGTTGATTCCGTCTACAGTAACGTCTGAACCCTTAACAACAGCTGTCAGGATTGTTGTTGAACCTGTAGGTGTGGGAACTCTCTGTGCTGAACCGATGAGCTTACCGTTGAGCTCAGGAATAACAAGACCAATAGCCTTAGCAGCGCCTGTTGAATTAGGAACGATGTTAACAGCAGCAGCTCTTGAACGTCTTAAGTCGCCCTTTCTCTGAGGACCGTCAAGAGTCATCTGGTCGCCTGTGTAAGCGTGGATTGTGCACATGATACCTGACTGGATAGCAGCGTACTTGTTAAGAGCGTCAGCCATCGGAGCCAAGCAGTTTGTTGTACATGAAGCAGCTGAAATGATTGTATCATCAGCCTTAAGGGTCTCATGGTTAACGTTGTAAACAACTGTAGGAAGATCGTTTCCTGCCGGAGCTGAGATAACAACCTTTTTTGCGCCAGCGTTGATATGAGCCTGAGCCTTTTCCTTTGATGTATAGAAGCCTGAACACTCAAGAACAACGTCAACGTCCAAATCGCCCCAAGGACAGTTGTTAGCGTCCGGGAAAGCATAAATCTTGATTTCCTTGCCGTCAACTGTGATTGAGTCCTCGCCTGCTGTAACTGTGTCAGCCAGAGCATACTTACCCTGTGATGAATCATACTTCAGAAGATGAGCGAGCATCTTCGGGCTTGTCAAGTCGTTGATAGCAACAACATCATAACCCTCTGCACCAAACATCTGTCTGAAAGCAAGACGTCCGATACGTCCAAAACCATTAATAGCAACTTTTACTGACATAATAAAAGTACCTCCTAAAAATATAAATATATTATTTTTCAAAAACAATTCCGTTCAGCGTAAACCGATACCGGAACAATCTGCAAAAATGCCATAAACAGGCATATTTGCCGTACATTGAATATTGTACCTCAAAACGCTGAAATATTCAAGTATTTTTTCGATATTTTTTTAAGCTGCTGAAAAATCGGACAAATTTACCATAATATGACGGCTTAACATGCTGCCATTTTGGCGTATCTGTGGCAGATTATCGGATTTTATTCAAATATATTTTGCTCAGATTTTATAAATTCATAACACCAATATGCAGGGATTTTAATTAATAACATCATATTAAAATGGTCTTGCGGAGAAGTCAGATATATGGTATAATTATCATATTAAATAAAAACTTCGGGAGGTAATATAAATGATAGCACTCGGAAGCGACCACGGCGGTGTTGCGCTCAAGGAAGTAATAAAGCAGTATTTTGACGAAAGCAATATCGAATATAAGGACTACGGAACTCAGGCTGATGTTCCAATGGACTATCCCGATATTGCCAAAGAGGTCTGCGAGAAGATTTTAAGTGGCGAATGCGACAAAGGTATTCTGTTCTGCGGTACGGGCATAGGCGTGAGCATTGCGGCAAACAAGGTCAAGGGTATTCGTGCGGCGCATGTTACGGACGTATTCTCGGCAAAAATGGCTAAGGAACACAACGACGCTCAGATTATTTGCCTCGGCGAAAGAATTACGGGACCGGGTCTTGCGGTCGAAATTGTCAAAGCATATCTCGCATCTGAGCATCAGGGCGGCAGACATCAAAGACGTGTTGATAAAATCATGGCGATTGAAGAGCAGTAAACAGTATAACGAGGGGGCGATGCGGTGATCACCGCATCGCCCTTGTTTTGTAATATAAATTATAGTTTGACGAGTAGTTCGTCCACGCCCGGTTGCGCTCTGTTGCACAATTAACGCATAACAGTTACACTGTAGGGGCGGATAGTATCCGCCCCTACGGTATGGCGGCATAATA
>CAJKEB010000098.1 GCA_905198865.1 uncultured Eubacteriales bacterium | reverse complement strand
AGATGTGTTGTGAAAAGCGGAACTGGGCTAGGCTTTATTAAGTCAAACTATAATTAATGTACCTAACACAATTATGACGCGTTTTTGAGCTGTAATCTCAGCTTGTCGGCAATCATTGCTATGAACTCTGAATTCGTCGGCTTGCCCTTTATCTGTGACACCGTATATCCGAAAACATTGTTAAGCGTGTCCGTATCACCTCTGTCCCACGCAAGCTCAATCGCATGGCGTATCGCTCTTTCAACCCGGCTTGAAGTCGTACCGAAGTTCTCCGCAATAGTCGGATACAGCTCTTTAGTAACCGAGTTCATTATATCAAGGTCATAAATCGCCATCATTATCGCATGTCTGATATATTGATAACCCTTGATATGCGCCGGTATACCAATCTCATGAATTACGTTTGTAACCATGTTTTCAACCTCGCTGTACTCAAACTTGTTCATGTTTATACTGTCGGCTGATATAATATTTGACGATGGTGTAATCGGCGCGGTCATCATTGTAACACGCTCAATCAATACGTCATAGTTTATCGGCTTGAGCATGTAATACTCGACGCCGAACGAATTTGAAAACGACGCAATCGTGTCGTTTAATACCGAGCTTACAACTATTATATGCGGTCTCTTTTCAAACTGTATGCGTCCGAGTCTCTCCAAAACTCCTAGACCGTCAATCGTCGGAAGCACCAAATCCATGATAAATACGTCAACGTCATTATTCTTGACAAGACTTACCGCCTCCAATCCGTCATATGCGCAGCCTACAATTTCAATCTTCTTTGACTCCTTCATATAATCGCACAGGTTCTTAACAAACTCCTTGTCAAAATCCGCAATTACTACATTGATCTTCTCATTAATTTGCATTTTTCCATCTCCGTAAACTTAAATATTTTGTCTGATAAAATTCCCAAACATTGGTAATCAAACAATAATTGAATTATACACATATAGATTTTATTTGTCAAGACAAAAATAGATATTTTTCCAATTATTGGAAAAAATGTAAAAAAGGGTGAAAAATTCACCCTTTTCATATTAATTTTGCATATTTTGAATAAAGACTCCATAGCCTCGGAGAGGGTCGTTTACCAGAACATGTGTAACCGAGCCCACAAGCTTGCCGTCCTGGATTATTGGGCTTCCGCTCATACCGCGTACAATTCCGCCGGTCTTATTTGTCAGGTTATCATCTGTGACCTTAAAGATAATATCTTTATCGCAGTCGCTGTTTAAATCTATTTTTTCTATTGTTATGCTGAACTGTTCGATTTTACTGTTTTCAACATTTGACAAAATATATGCTTCACCCTCATGGACTTCCTCAGGTGAAGCCATGAATATTTTTTCACCGCCTGCGGTGAAGTTATCGAAATTCGTAACCTTACCTGAGACGCCGTAACGGCTGCTTGAAGTAACCGTACCCACTTTGAGCTTATTCTCGGAATAAACTCCGATAAGCTCACCGGGCGTACCTCTTTCGCCTTTTCTGACGCCTACTATTTCACACTTATATACGTCGCCGCAAAGGTCTCCGATTTCCGCACCGGTTTTGGCGTCGCTTATTTCGTGACCGACTGCAACGAACTCATCGGAATCCGGATCAAAATACGTCACTGTTCCGACGCCGGACGCTGCGTCTTTTGCCCATATACCAAGCTTTAGCTTTCCGTCAGCGCTGTCTCTTACCGGAGTGACCGTGACTGTTTTGTCACCCTCATTTGCCGTTCTTACTGTTAATTCCGCATTATCGCCGTCATTTAGGTTTTGGTTAAGGTATTCTGTCAGCTCATCAACGGATTTGATGTCTTTGCCGTTAATCTTTTTGATTATATCACCCGCGCACAAGCCTGCCTTTTTGGCAGGTGATGAGGCTGTTTTTCCGTCTGCGGTTACATCGCCCAGGTCATCCACATATACTCCGTCGTAGTTAAGCGATACGCCTATACTCTGACCGCCCGGAATAACCTCGCGCGGCTCGGACGCATAAACGGAGCTTGAAAATACTGATAGAATTAAAATTTTTGCAGTTAACATAATAAAAACAGCAAATTTTCTACTCTTCTTCATGCCGTCAGGCAATTTCATCACACTCCTTTCAAAAATAGTATCTGCACATTACTATCTAATAAAAGAAGCAATAAATGAAAAGAAGGGCGCATACATGAAACAATGGAGCATATATGTGAGATTGGAGTTAAATTGAAAAAATGGGGGCAGCAAATAACTGCTGCCCCAAGGTAGATAAATTAGTTGTTGTTCTGGTTGTTCTGATTGTTTTGGTTATTCTGGTTGTTCTGATTATTCTGATTGTTCTGTCTGTTCTGGTTCTGGTTGTTCTGGTTTTGCTTGTTTTTGCTTGACATTGTCAAACCTCCTAAAGATTAAAATTATAATTTTGTTTTGCAATGATATTCTTTGC
>CAJKEB010000097.1 GCA_905198865.1 uncultured Eubacteriales bacterium | reverse complement strand
CTGTCTTTTTCTGCGGTGTCCCGAACGGGAACTTTTATATATTATCACATCTCTGTCTTTTTGTCAAGAACTTTTTTCAATCTTTTTAAAAAAATTCTTCGTTCTCTCTCGTTTTACTCAGGGATGCCTCTGTCTTTTTGCGACAGCTATGTTATATTATCACCTTTTTCCCCTCTTGTCAATACTTTTTTTGAAGTTTTTAATCTTGTATTTATTGGAATTATGGTATTATATAATTACTATATTATATTATACTCTTTTATAATTGTTAAAACATAATTGACATATGACAAAATAAAGTATATAATTTTCTAAAATAGTTAAATTTGGGGAGGAACTTAATATGAGAACAAGTGATGATTATAATTATTCTGCCTCTGCAACCGGCAGAGCTGACTCAGGCGACGGCATTAATTCGCCCGGAAATTCAAGCTTTAATCCGGGCGGCTATCCACCGCAGTATTACAATCAAAATCCTTACGGCGGTTATCCGCCGCCAAAAAAGCCAAACAACAGCGGGTTGATTGCATTAATTTCAGTTTTGGCATGTATAATAGTAATAGGAATTACCATTCTTATTCTTATGCTTACCGGTGTAATTTCGATTGGAAACAGCGACAAGCAAGCCGCTGCGCCTGTTGTTACCGCAGCACCCATCCCGACTGCCACAGCTGTACAGCAAGCCCCGGCTGTTCCGGCTTATCAGGGTTCTGCAAACACAACCGTTGTTGCGCAAAAATATGTCGCAAATGTAAAATACTCGATATATCTCCGCAGTGAACCTTTTGAGAACGACAGCAATATCATCTGTGAGATTCCGCTCGGAACTCAGGTTGGGTATATTGAAAACACTGACAATGTATTTGCAAAGATAAATTATAACGGTATAATCGGATATTCAAAGCTTCAGTATTTGTCCGATATGCCGCCGTATGTTTCGTCAAACAATACAGTCAGCTCATATAAGTATGTTGCGAACGTTAAGTATTCAATATACTTCAGAAGCGCCCCTGCTGAAAATGACAGTAATATCATCTGTGAAATTCCGCTCGGAACTCAGGTTGGGTATATAGAGACTGTAGACGGTACATTCTCGAAAATCAGCTATAACGGAACTATTGGCTATGTAAAGACGCAGTATCTTTCGTCAAGCAATCCAAAATCTGCCAAGGCAAGCAGCAATACAATGACAGTTGTTAACGTTAAATATGCAATTTATCTGAGAAGTACACCGTCCGAGACAGCAGACAATATAATAATGGAGATTCCGGTAGGTGCAACGGTTACATATCTCGGTACGCCTGACAGCACTTTCTATAAAATCTCATATGGAGGTACAGTCGGATATTCAAAGCAGGAATATCTCGCCTTTAATTAGTTATGCGAAAATATTTAATCTCACTCGTCACAGTTCTTAGTGTAATACTAATCGGCTTGATTATTGTATTTGCACTTGTGCTGAACGGCACTATAACAAAAGAGACCTTCGGGATAAATTCAAACGGTGCAGATATATCGGAAAATTTCAAAGAAGAAGCTGCACCTGCTTCTCCCGAACCGAATAATTCACCGAAGAAAATTGTCGTGCTTGATCCCGGACACGGAAAATCCTCATCACAGATGAGTGACGAGGAAAAATCGGACGAAATGTGGATTTATAACTCTGGCAAAGGCTGGGGCGAATGGCGGCACTGGAAGTCGGAAACAACCTGGATTGACTGTGAAGGAACAGGCTGCACCGGAAGAGTTCCAAGCGGCGGCAGCTGTTGGTACAGAATGTCGGACGGCGACCGTGATACTGAACCGGAGATTAATCTGAGCAATGCGCTGAATGCAAAAAAATATCTTGAAGAAATGGGGTACGATGTTCGCATGACACGAACATCAAATGAAGAAAACCCATCAATGACCAAAAGACTGATATACTGCTATAAAAATCAGGATACAAACAGTCAGCCAGATGCGGATATATTTGTTTGTATTCACTCAAACGCCGGCGGCGGACGCGGCAGTGCATATATGTCGCTGTCAGGCAAATACGATCAGGCAGGGACTCTGTCCGCTGAAGAATATGTACAGAAAAGCAACACTCTCGGAAGCTTTATAAACAACAGAATTGTAACGGAAACGTCAATGCCTGCTTTTTCGGGCGGAAAATATGACGGGTTCCCGACAACAATTTTGTTCTGCAAAAGCCCGATACCATTGGCTTATCTTGAGATAGGATTCTATGATAACTCATCGGATTTGAATATACTTGAGACTGAATCCGACGGTATAGGCAAGGCAATCGCAAACGGTATTGATGATTATTTCAAAGCAAAAGCTGAATGATCCGAAATGAGTTACTGTACTAAATTATAGTTTACGAGGAGTTCGCCCACGCATATACACACAACTTAGGTGTGTTATTGACTTTAGTTGCTTTGGCAACAACGCTTGGTATGGCGCATACGAACCTTTCAGGTTCGGTCACAGTCCACCCTATTGCGCTCTGTTGCACAATTAACGCATGACAGTTACACTGTAGGGGCGGATAGTATCCGCCCCTACGGTATGGCGGCATAATACCGACCATGCAATGGGCGGTAATGCAAACTGCGGTAGGGCGGCTTGCCGCCTCG
>CAJKEB010000096.1 GCA_905198865.1 uncultured Eubacteriales bacterium | reverse complement strand
CGATAATTGCTGAAGTAGCACCATTAAACTCCGCAACTCCGCCGCAGGCAGCTAACAAATTGCCTTCGCCAAGCATTTCTACAAGTGTATCATATGAATAGCCGTATGCTAAAGCGATATTACGCGCTCCGCTCATAGTAAGTTTGTATGACGACAAAGCCCATGAGTTGGCATTAGCAGCTGTAACCCCCGAACTGTTCCATATACGAGTATTGCCTACCTCAACAGCCTTGTCATATGCAGCCTTTGCCGCCGCCGGCGTCGCCGCTATACCGTTTCCAGTATTATTAGTTGATGTTACGGAATCCGACAGCTTAACACCACCTAAAACTAAATTTGAAGCTGTAGGCATTGTATAAATATCTGCACCTTCAACGATACTGTCCAGCTTAACCTTATCAGCCGCACTCATTAAACCGCTTGTTGTTGAGGTTGCATCTGTTGGCGTATCTGTCAGATCCGTATAGCTGCCGGAAAATAATGAGTTTTTTAACTCATTTATTGCTTCAACCAAATTAGTTTTAACGTCGGTGGATAAATTTTGCATATCGCCGACCTTACCATTGGTTACGCCGATTTCCCACTTCAGATTATCCAGGTTATAACCGATTAATTCTCTTAAATCTACTGACTCATGTTCATACCCATTGTATATATCAAGAATAGGGGTATCTGTGTCGGCATCTATTACTTCAAAATCACAAACGCGGAATTGAATAGAACCATCGACATCTATATTGGTCGGAAAACTGGTTGTTCCTTCCATACAAAAAACCTGACTCGTTTTTTTATAAACGTTAATTTCTACGTAGACATTGAAGTGGTTATTATTAGCTGTACTTATACTAAAAGAATACTCGCCTAACGGAAATATGGATATATCGAACAGCTTTGTCTCCACATGTGCAGACGATAAATCGATTTTACAATTTATTGTACTTCCGTTTTTGCTTACTACTGAGAGCGGTAAATTATACCCATTTGGATTAAAAAACTTTGCTTTGAGATCGTCTTCTTTCAGCGTTCTGTCTAAGCTGTTCTTCAGCTCATTTATTGCACTGACAAAATTCGTCTTAATATCCGTAGCCAAGCTATCTTTATCTCCGAGAATATCTTTGATTTCAGTATCTGCATTTTCTCTGTTGGCGATTTCCGAGTTTAATTCTGTCCTAAGTGTATTGTCAGCAGTTTGTCTATTCGTTATTTCTGCGGTTATTTGGCTCTGCAAATCGCTGTCGGCATTTGTTCTGTCGGCTGTTTCGGTGTTAATCTTCCCAATCAGAACATTATCTCCGCTTTGCCTGTCGGCGATTTCATCGGTTATTTGGCTCTGCAAATCACTGTCCGCATTTGTTCTGTCGACTGTTTCGGTGTTAATCTTCCCAAGCAGAACATTATCTCCGCTTTGCCTGTCGCTTATTTCCTGTTCAATTCTCTGCTTTACCGTTTCGCCGGCGTCATAATCAATATCCTCCGCCGTGTGCCTGTTCTCCGCGCCGTCAAAATGCTTTTGAACAGTTTCCTGCAAGCTTGCCACGAGATTTAACATCTGCTCTTTAAGATCATTGCATAGCTTAATACAATATGCCTTAATCCAGCCATTTCTGCCGTCTGAGGCATATTCTTTTTTGTTTGCGTCATACCAAAATGACATAAAATCCCTTCTTTCTGAATTATTAATTACCGAATATATCACAGTAATCTTACGTGGTATCCGATATTATTATATATATAACTCAGTGCCGGGACATGCCAAAGACACAAAAATGCCCCGATAATATCGGGGCAAAAATACAAAATAATAAATTTATAATTGTGATAATTATTCGTGATCATGGTCACAGCCGCAGCCGCAGTCACATTCGCCGTCCAACTCACCAAGGTCAAGCTTAATAAGTTCACCGCAGCAAGGACATTCTATGCCATCTCCTGTGATTTCGTCAAGCTCGTCATCTGTGAAAGGTACGTCACAGCCGCAATTATCACACTTAATCTGATAAGTATCACAGTCGTCAAAATCATCAAAATCATCATCACTGATTTCTTCGGCAATAACCTCAACGACTTCTTCTATATCATCAATCTGATCGGCCAAAAATCCCTGTTCCTGGTCAATCACATCAATCTCACCGGCTGCCTTTTCAAGAAAACCGATAATCGCTGACAAAATTTTGGTCTCATCTTTTTCAGCGTCAAGCTTCATTCCGTCAAACAAACCCTTGATATATGCAGCTTCTTTTGTTAAATCGGACATAATAAGCCTCCTAAGCTAAATTAATATAATTGAATTAATACATGTATTTTAACTCATTACACGGAGCATTATACGCTTACGTATTATACTCTCTCCATGTATTCACCGGTACGAGTATCAATTCTGATAGTATCGCCCTCATTGATAAACATAGGAACCGTAACAACAGCACCTGTATCAACAGTCGCCGGTTTTGTAACATTTGTAGCGGTATTTCCTTTAACGCCAGGCTCGGTAGCAGTAACTGTAAGCTCAACAAAAGTCGGCGGTTCAACAGAAAATACATTGCCCTTGAAAGAACAGAACTTAACAATCATGTTCTCTTTAACGAACTTAAGAGCGTCACCAAGCTGCTCAGCGCTAAGCGGCTCCTGCTCATATGTTTCGGGATCCATGAAGTAATAAAGACCGCTGTCCTCATAAAGATACTCCATATCCCTTCTCTCAATCATAGCCTTTTCAAACTTTTCAGTCGGGTTAAAAGACTTCTCAACAACGGCACCTGTAATAACGTTTTTAAACTTTGTTCTCACAAACGCAGCGCCTTTACCCGGTTTAACATGTTGGAACTCAACAACCTGGCAAACATTGCCGTCATATTCAAAAGTCATTCCGTTTCTAAAATCACCAGCAGTTATCATTGGTGTTACCTCCTAAATTGTAATATCACTTTTATTTTCTTATTTTATACTAAAACGCATCATAAT
>CAJKEB010000095.1 GCA_905198865.1 uncultured Eubacteriales bacterium | reverse complement strand
ATGGGTTTTTTTATGTAAAAATTAATATGTAAATAAAATCTATGTTAAACATAATAAATTATTATATTTTTACTATTTTTTCTGTAAAACGTATTGCTTTATTGGAAAAAAATTGCTATAATTGGTATATAAAGTTATAGTAAGTAACCTTATTAGATTTTATAAAGGGTGGTCAAGATATGACTCCGAAAAAACAGGATAAAATTTTAATTGCTGATGATAATGATCAAGACCGTTTAGAACTAATTGAAATACTAAAAGATGAATTTGCTATCATCGAGGCAGCTGACAGAAATACCTGCCTTGATTTGTTATGTCATGATAATAATATTGCAGCCGTGTTATTTAACATCTCAGCCTCTTGCGCAAACATGTTCAGCCTGCTCGAAGAATTGGTAAGCAGCGCCGAGATAAACCATGTTCCCGTTATTGTTATTTCTGATGACAATTCTTCACATACTGAGCTTTCAGCGCTTAAGTCTGGGGCTGTTGAATTTCTGAAAAAACCGTATAATCCAGACGTTGTAAAATGCCGTGTAAACAATATCCTTTCACGCAAAATTCTTAGAAATAACGTACTTGAAAAGGAACTTGACAATGTTAATGAAAGCCTTTCCGCAATGGTTGATCTTGTTCCCGACGGTATAGCCATATACGATATTCACAGCGACGGCAGAATTACCATGGAATTGAGCAACAAGTATTTCGAAGATATTTTTAACCTGGGTAATCCGGCAAATACGCACGATTTATGCACTCTTGACGACATTCTTAAATTTGTTCATCCAAGCGACTATGAAGAAACTTCACAGCTTATAAAAAACAGTCTTAAAAATAAAGCGTCTTTGACATGTGAATACAGAATAGTTCTTGAAGAAGAACAAATCAAATGGATTAGAATGTCTTTGAAGATAATACGTCATGAAAACGACACTTATCGCTGTCACGCTCTCTTTGCAGACGTAACAACCGAAAGGGAACGCGAATCACAGATCACCGCCGCATTTGATGAGCTGAAATATATGACCAGTCACGATTCTCTGACGCAGCTATATAACAGAGATACGTTTTTCTCGCACACTGCAAAGATGCTGAAGGATAAGCCTAATAAAAAATACACTCTTGTGATGTGTGACATAAAGAATTTTAAAGTTGTCAATGACTTGTTCGGCAACGAAAACGGCAATCGTATACTTATACGTATGGCAGAAAAGATTAAAAATATAGCCTCAGACACGGGAACCTACGGTCGGCTTCGCGCAGACAAGTTTGCGTTTTGTATTCCGACAACAAAGTTTAATATAAATTCAATCATAACCGATATGGATATCTGGCTTAACAATTCGGGCATTATCAACTATGCCGTAAAGGTCTTTTTCGGTATTTATGATATCTCCGACAACATCAACATACCGGTTAACCTCATGTGCGACAGAGCTGGACTTGCTCTTAAAAACGCAAAGCTTGATTATGTGAACCGATATGCATATTATGACGCTGAAATGCGCCAATCCGTAATTGATGAAGAAGAAATACTGAGCGAAATGGAAAATGCTCTGAGCACCGGACAGTTCAAGATATGTTATCAGCCCATATTCAGTATTACAAGCGGAAAACCCGTTTCGGCCGAAGCTCTTGTTCGCTGGGTACACCCCGAAAAGGGTATTATATCGCCACTCAAGTTTATCACTGTATTTGAGAATAATAAATTCATTACAAAACTTGACAAATATGTTTTTGAAGAAGTCTGCAAGTTCCAGCGCGCGTGTCTCGACAGAGGCGAAACACCTATTCCTATATCGGTAAACTTCTCAAGGCTTGATTGTTACATGCCGAGAATATGTGAAGACGTTCTTGAAATGGTTGAAAAATACAATCTCACAACCGATATGATAAAAATCGAAATTACCGAAAGCGCCTACACAAATGACAAAGAACAAATTATCAGCGTTGCCGAAAGACTCCAGAGCTATGGTTTTTCAATTCTGATGGATGATTTCGGAAGCGGATATTCTTCGCTTAATATTCTGAAAGATGTCAAGGTTGATGTACTCAAGATAGACAAAAAGTTCATTGACGATATGAACAAGTCCGAAATGGGCGGTGCAATCGTTTCGAGTGTTGTTCGTATGGCAAGACTTATCGGCATAGATGTTATAGCAGAAGGCGTTGAGGACCAGTATCAGATAGACTTTTTACGCGGTATAGGCTGCGATACTATTCAGGGTTATTATTACTCACAGCCTCTGTTTGAATCCGACTTTCTCAATACCTTGAATAAATATAATGGAATGACCGATTCAGAAAGAATTTCTGAATTCAAAAACAATAATGTAAACCTTGAATACGCATGGAACATGAAAGATGATATCAACTCTCTGTTTGACGGACTTGTCGGAGCTCTTGGTTTGTACGAGCTCAGCGATGGAGTTCTTGAAGTCGTTCGCGTCAACGATGAGTATTACGAATTATTCGGCGCAACGCCGCAAAGTGTGTATTCCGATTTGGGTCAAAGTTTCTCGCGCCTTACCGAGGACGGTCAGAACGATTTGATAGAGGCTTGCAGCAGAGCAAAATATAAAAACGAAATAGCTTGTATTGAACTCCGAAGACACCACCAAGACGGTCACATGATGTGGATTTCATGCAGAGTTAAATACATAGGTCGTAATGATAACCGCGATATGTTTTATATTTTGATTAATGATATAACAGAGCGCAAACGCGAGGACGCCCAAAGACAAATGAATGTATATGCCGATGTGTTTAAGACATTCTTTAATGCAATATTTGAGTTCAATACCACAAAGCGAACGGTCACCGTTTTGTATGAAGACGGCAGTATCGGGTTTGAAACAGGCGAAAAATATGCCACAGAAGATTTTCAGCGGATATTCCTTGAAAGAGCGGTTACGTGCGAAAATCCACAAAGATTTAAGGACAACCAAAAAAGCTTTTACGACAGCGAAGATATGTTTGTTGATATATGGCGCTTTAAAAATAAATTCGGTGAGCTGCAACAATATCAAAGACGACTAATCAAAATAAAAGACAGTGATGACGAGGTTTATCTGTCATGTCTTGTCGATATTTCAAGCGAAAGTTGTATCACAACGCCAATCAAAGAACAATAATAAGGCGTACATACAAGGATTGCTGCAATAAGTAATACAGCAGTCCTTGTTTTGTAACACAAATTATAGTTTGACGAGCCCAAACCTTTTAAGAAAAGGTTTTAAATCCAAATTGGTAAACCGCAATTCGGCGGTTTAATGCAAGCA
>CAJKEB010000094.1 GCA_905198865.1 uncultured Eubacteriales bacterium | reverse complement strand
TTGCATGTGTTAGGCACGCCGCCAGCGTTCGTCCTGAGCCAGGATCAAACTCTCGATAAAATTGCTATACCAAGCGTTTCCGCTTTATATACTAATCGATTGTTTGTTAGCTCTTACTATTAACTAACGTTTGTAAAGTTCGTTTGAACTTACCTTTGGAATTGACAAAGTTCCACTCATCTCTGAGTTTCTTACCTTGTGCAATTGTCGTAATGGAACACATATTCTGTGTTTCTCATTACCGCTTTTTCACTATTTATTTTTCAAACATCTGTGACCGCAATCTTTGATCGCGTATGCACTCTCTAAGCGTCTGCGCCTTAGCAACTAAGGTCAACAACACACCTAGGAGCTCTTTTCAAATCAAAACGCACGGTTTTGATTTGTCTTAAAAGCATCACTGCTTACCGCAGCAACTTTTATATCATACCACAGTTATTCGACTTTGTCAAGAACTTTTTTCAACTTTTTTGAAATTTTCTTTGACTTTCTGTCTTTCTCTGCGGCGTTGTTCCCAAATCGCTTTGAGAAACAACTCATTAATTATATCAGCTTTATATTGGTTTGTCAAGGATTTTTTTGAATACTCTGATTAATTTTCAAATCATAAAGGTCATCAAAAACCATAAAACCTATGTAAGACTGATACTTTCTGCCGCTCACCGCGACAGCTTTGTTAGTATATCAAATTTGTATTTCCTTGTCAACACTTTTTTTGATTTTTTTTTGCATATAAGTATGTTTTGTAAAAATGCACAGCCGCGCTTTCATTTTATAAAGCTGCCACTGTGCATTTTGTTTACTGTTAACTTTTACTTAACTCAGATTTATCAAGCGCCGGTATGTATTGGCAAAATTAATCCTCAAGACTTTCGCCACCGTCTGACTGCGAGCTGCTCTCCTGCGTACCGCTTCTGCCTTCATCTGATTTGCTTTCCTCGGCTGAGCTTCCGCCTGAAGTTTCGCTGTTATTCTTATTTGATGTATTATCCGATGAGCTTTCGGAATCCCTGTTTGAGCTGCCGACTTCCTCATCATTGTTTTTCTTTGTTTCAGAAGATGACTCGTCGGTTGTATTATTCTTCTTTTCCGTCCCTGAACCCTCGGAGCCATCTGAGGACGAATTCTTCTTTTCGGTTGTTGAATTCGTGTCACTGTTTTTCGACTCAGATTTTTCCGCTTCCTTTTGCTTTGAAGAACTCTCGTTATTCACGGAATTTGTTTTGCTTTCGGGAGCAGTTTCCGTCACTGACGACGAGGAACCTCCCCGGTCACCCATTGACTTGAACCAATTTGTGACATTCACTGTTGCGAGATATATTATAATTCCGATTATTATTCCAATTACTGCGAGCAGCAGCGTCTTTCCTATCCACCTCAGCACTGCGTGTTTTCTTGCCCGCGGCGGTTGATTTGCGTAACCGTTATACCGCGGAGCAGCTTTTCTATCAGCTATTCTGCTATTATTATTCGTTCTTCGGCGGGTCTGCTTTGCGTCCGGGTTATAGCGATAGTATTGGCGCTTTTGGTTACTTGCTCTTTTTGGGGCAGCTTTGGAGCTGTAATTCTGCCGCGAACTTTCATAACTCACACCGGAGCTTGCCGCAGAATCTTGTCTTTTATTCTCGGTTTCACGCACGGCACGGCTGCTTTCAAAGCCTTTGAGTGCGGATGCTGACTTCTTGACTTTCGGCATTGCTATTGTCATATCATTGCTGCCGGCAGCTGTATTAACCGGTTCCGCCGCTTTTGAAGTTGGTACAAGCTTACTTCCGCAATACCTGCATATACCGGCATTATCGTCTACTTGCTTACCGCAAAACTGACAAATCATACTTTCGACCTCTTTTTCTAAAAAAATACTTACTCATGAATTATATCATATTTTTATTTTTAGTCAATATATTTAATATCTAAGTATACGTTTTAACAATCCATGTTTTTTGATTAATTTTATTGTAGACTACGCTAACTTATGATATAATATCTGAAACAAAAAGAACACAATAAGGAGTAATGAAAATGCCTGACAAAAATTTTGAAGATTTTAAAAAGAGAATAACCGATTACTACAGCAATATCAATTTTGCTCCCGGTGCAATTGGCGAGATGTCGGAAACAATCGTAAATGTTTCAACCAAAATCACTCTTGAAATATTGCAGCAATATCATAAGGAATTTATTGAGAAGCAATAAGACAAAAACACTTATCGGGTGTATACGCAATCACAAAGGACTGTACCGTATGTTTTGCGCGGTACAGTCCTTTATTCGCTTATTACTTCAAATCCTTCATGGCAACGTGATCCATATCATCGAAGGTCTGGTTTTCACCAACCATACCCCAGATAAAGGTGTAGTTTCTTGTGCCTACGCCCGAATGAATTGACCAGCTTGGAGAGATAACAGCTTCCTCGTTTCTCATAACAAGGTGTCTTGTCTCCTGCGGCTCGCCCATCATATGGAATACAACATCGTCCTCGCCGAGTTCAAAGTACAGATAAACCTCCATTCTTCTCTCGTGAGTATGGCACGGCATTGTGTTCCAGTTACTGCCAACGTCAAGAGCGGTCATGCCCATAACAAGCTGACAGCTTTGGCATACTGCCGGATGAATGTACTGATTGATAACTCTCTTGTTACACTCCTCGACACTGCCCAAAGGACGTTTGTTTGCCATTTCCATTGTGATTTTCACTGTTGGATATGTATGATGTGCCGGAGCTGAATTCAGATAGAATTTTGCGGGCTTTGAAGCGTCCTTGCTTCTGAAGGATACTTCTTTGATTCCCATACCTGCATAAAGGCCGTCCTTGTAGTCAAGCTCGTATTCCTCGCCGTCAAGAATAACTACTCCTGCTCCGCCGATATTTATAACACCGAGCTCACGGCGTTCCAGGAAATAATCAACGCCAAGCTCATGACCTGCCTCAAGGCTGAGAGTCTTATTAACCGGGCAAACGCCGCCGACAATAATTCTGTCAACATGGCTGTATACCAGTCTGACTTTATCCTGAGGGAACAGATCCTGAATCAGGTAATCGTTTCTCATTCTGTCCGTTGTGTAGTGCTTGGCGTCATCGGGGTGCCAAGGGTTTCTGATTTCGATATCCATTTTAAATCTCCTCCATATTATATATAAAATTATTATCACATCTTACATAATAATTTTAACACAATTTTCCGAGATATGCAAGAAGTATAATATAATATTTTCAGCAAAAACAGACACGCAGAAATTCCGCGCGTCTGTCAATAAATTATAGTTTATTAGCCCCCTCAGTCGCCTGCGGCGACAGCTCCCC
>CAJKEB010000093.1 GCA_905198865.1 uncultured Eubacteriales bacterium | reverse complement strand
GTCGGTGTCCGGCTGCAAGCTTAGCTTGCAATAACTGTTTGTCAAACTATAATTTATATGAATAAAGTACAGTCAAATAGTATATCCCGCAAGACATTAAAAATGCCGTACAATACAAATTCATTTTACTTATGTGGATATGCTTTTTTCTCATTAGTTAAGCCTAAGATATAATCCGTTGATGTATTATAGAATTTAGCTAATTCAATCAAAAATTCAATAGGAATATTCTGAAATCCTCTTTCATATCTCGAATATACGGTCTGCTGTATTCCAAGCATTTCTGCAATCTCAATCTGTTTCATGTCTTTATCTTCGCGTAAATCTCTCAGTCTGGGAAAGTACATAATCTCACCTCTAATAGTATTTATGTGTACTATCGACATTATCACAATTTAAATGTATAATGTTATATACAGAACTTATAAGTACTAAAACGAGAATATATCCATATTAACAATGGGCTGTTGCGATAATAATCGCAACAGCCCATTGTTTGTTATTTAGTTAACGGTCTCATATTTTCAAAATTGTCCCATATGAATACTCTTGAATTCTGATTGTCATTTATCGGAATATCCAAACCGTCTATATTCAGAACCCCGTCCGTAATATTTTCAGATCCGGCGTTCACCGACTCGACATCGTCTACATTATCATCGGTATACACTACGGTTATTACTTCAAAAGTTTCCGGCATTTCATTGCCCACATAGCCGCTTACCCCGACAATTTTATTTTCTGAAATAACAGGCTCAGCCACATTTCTTATGCTGAACACAATTGTCTTGCCGCTGTCGCTTACTGCCGTAACTTCACCGTCACTGATAAAGTGTATCTTTGTTTTTGCAGTACCGTCGGCTGAAACATCTGTGCAGCTTTTTTCAACTGTAACCGCCGACTCGTCTGACGAATAGAACGTTATTTTTTCGTTTGTATTTGTCGGCGAAGCATTAACGCTTATTTCTATTGTACTGCCCGAACGTGCCGGAATTTCACTGGCGTCTGTGGGAGCAAGACTTTCAACCGGTATTACATCGGCAGGTTTGTTCTCTTTGAAATGTACATTTTGCAGTGTGAAAGTAATTTCTATCTGTTTAGGATTGCTTATTGTTGAAAAACTTGCGACATGGTTTTTGGAGTCTATGCTTACTTCCCTGACCGCGTTTCCTCCCCAAGCGTTTACAGGGCCACCTGTGTCGATAACGTCGCTGTTAAACGCCGACTTAAAGGCTGAATTGGTTACTGTCAGCTCTGTTCCGTTAACGACAACCTTATCATATCTGACTTCACATGTATCAACAGGTGACGCGGCAGCCTCATGGTTTGTAACGTCCAAATCCTTGATGTAAATTGCCGTCAGATTTTGAATGCTTGTTATTCCGGCTTTCTTTCCTGCATCTGACTGCTCATTACCCAAATCAAACGAAAGCGTATACTGTCCGTCGCCGCTCACCTCAACAGGCTGGCTCAGCTCAGTGCCGTAAAAATTCTTAGAAGTATCGTTATAGAGAATGTGCATTGCAAGGTTCATGCTTTTCTTATCCGCAGTCTTTGCAACGTTTACCCTTACTGTTTTTGTTACACCGCTCTCTGCGCTGACAGTTATATAAGCCGTACCCTCTGAAATTCCCACAACCTTTCCGAGCGCGTTCACCGTGGCAACTGCCGGATTTGATGATTTGTACATCAGATTTTCATCTGCACCCACCGGCTGAGCTTTGATACTTATATTTTTTCCGGTTATAACCGAATATTCATCTGCGTCAGTTTCAATAGCCGACGCAGGCGTTTCAACCTGCTTTGCAAGAGATGTCACATGTATTTCCTTATCGGCAGAACCACTCTGTGAGTATGCGTGAACTGCCGCACAACCTATGCCTACCGCATGTATCTTTCCGTTTGAAACAGTTACAACGTCCTCGTTATCCGACTTCCAGAGGACAACATCGTTTGTACCGGACGGCTGAACGGACGTATTCACTGTCTTTGTTTCTCCCAAGGTCAGTTCAACCTCGTCATCAGCCGAAATCTCTGTAATAGGAGTAACGGCCGGGGATTTTTGAATATCTGTCATATCATAGCTTTTATTCTTCGAGGTTGCCGACAGATACGTACCCCGCATCATGCCATCGGTAATTGATTTGAACACCGGCTTTTTGTTTTCTCTGTCCCAGGTGACAAACAATCCCCTGTAGGGTTCGCTTGAGTCCTCGGACTTTTGCCAACTCTGATCCCATACGCACGGAACACATCCGGCAACCTGACATGCACGGCTGACAATTTCATAGAACCATGCGCGTTCTTCATCATTCCAGCCTGTTGAAGAGCCCGTGAGCTGATATGCTTTTGTTCCGTACTCGCCTAAAATAAGGGGATAATTACCATACTTTCTCTTCATGTCCTTTATACTGCTTACAACATTTGCCACACTGTTGGTGTCCGTTGTTCCGTCAGTCTTAACAGAAGTCTTGTACTCAAACGTTACAGATGACGAAGCCTTGTAGATATGCGCAGCATACATAAGCCTGTTGTCTGAGTTGAATGAATCCGTCGGCATACTGAAGTAATTATCCTTGCTGTTTGCATAGTGCGACGCAACCGAAAGCCATCTGTGGATATTATTTGAGCCGGTCGAACGAACCACATTTACAAAAATCTGGTTTAAGTTCATAATAATCGGAACATCATACTTTTTGGCAGTTTCTGAATTCTTGTCACTGCCCTCCATAGAAGTGATCTCATTTAACGATTCAAAAATCAGATGTTCGTCATAATCCTTAAAGTATTCGGCTATGTTGCGCCATACGCAGGCGTATTTTTCATAGACCGAATCAATATCATCTGCCGAAACTCGCAGCCATCCGCTCTGCTCAGCTCCGTCATGATGAATATTGATTATCGCATACATTCCGAGTTCGGTACAGTAGTCAACAATATCCTGAACACGGCTGAGCCATGCTTCGTTTATAGCATAACCGTTTTCATCGTCAATCATATCGCCCCAGGTAACAGGGATTCTGACCGTGTTAAATCCCGCGTCATGAACCGACTTTATAATTTCCGGCGTTGTTATAAAGCCCTGCCAGACTGTCTCGCCGGGGTGAAATCCGTCATGACCGTCCATGGTATTGCCTAAGTTCCAGCCGGCACCCATCTCGGAAACAACCTCACTATTGCTCAGCTTTCTGAACGGCAGAGGATTGCCCGGGTCGTCAGACTGAACAAATTTCAGCTTTGCCTTTGCCTTTTCAAGCTCAGAACGCGCAGAAGTCAGCGCCGAATCCGCAGCCGAAGCATCGTCATACAGGCTCTGTGCGGCTTCAAGCTTACTTTTGTAGCTTGTCATAGCAGAATCGCTTATGTATATCGTTTCATCCATATTCGCACAGTAGTCAAGCGACAGCTTAAGCAGTTCTCTCGCGCTCAGCGCAGACGGATAATCTGCATAAACTGCCGGCACAGCCATGCACGAAAGACATACAAGAACTGCTGTACACAACGAAATAAATCTTTTAATCATACGTATCTCTCCCAACAAAATAATAATATAAATATTTTACCATACTAAGCATAATTCTACAATACAAATTATAGTTTATCGGGGAGTTATTGCAAGCTAAGCTTGCAGCCGGAGACCGCC
>CAJKEB010000092.1 GCA_905198865.1 uncultured Eubacteriales bacterium | reverse complement strand
TCGTGGCGGCAAGCCGCCCTACCGCAGTTTGCATTTCCACCTGAAACAGGTGGAGGTCCATAAACTACAGTTCATTTCACTAATCAAGACCTACATACCTTACGCAACTGAATTTGTGAACGCTTTAAGTTCCTCAAGCTTTGCCAGTGCATTACCGCTGTCTATTGCGTCTTCTGCCATTCTTACGCCCTCTTCGATTGAAGAAGCAAGCCCGGTGGTATAAATCGCAGCACCTGCGTTTAAAACAACAATATCACGCTTCGGACCCTTTTCGCCGTTTAATATATCAAGAGTTATGCGGGCGTTTTCTTCTTTTGTTCCGCCGGCTATATCTTCAGCTTTTGCCGTCTTAAGTCCGACCTCCTCAGGTGATATATAATAGTCGATTACTTCACCGTTTTTAATTTCTGAAATTTTTGTCTTGCCCAAAATTGACAGTTCATCCATGTTGTTATCCACTCCGCAGACCGCCATTCCCTCAGTTACGCCGAGGTTCATCATAGCGCTTGCCAAAGGATGAGTAAGCTCGGGGTCAAATACTCCTATTACCTGATGCTTGGCGTTTGACGGGTTTGAAAGAGGGCCTAAGATATTAAAGATAGTGCGCAGTTTAAGCTCGGATCTGACGCCTGAAACGTTTTTCAGGGTGGGATGCATGGTTCGTGCAAACATAAATCCTATACCGGTCTTTTCTACACATTCCTTAACCTGCTCAGGTGTGAGCATTATGTTAACGCCAAGCGCTTCCAGAACGTCTGCACTTCCGCACTTACTCGATACAGCTCGGTTACCGTGCTTTGCGGTTTTGGCTCCCGCTCCGCAGATAACGAATGCGGCAGTTGTTGAGATATTAAATGTATTCGTACCGTCTCCGCCGGTACCTACGCAGTCAACGTAGTCCTCAACGTCCGGCGTGATTCCGATTGACTTGCTGTTCATCATTGCGGCGCTGCCGCTGATTTCATCTATTGTTTCACCTTTTATTCTGAGGGCAACAAGATATCCGGCGATTTGAGCCGGTGTTGCTTTTCCTTCAAGAATTTCGTCCATTGCCTGCTTTGCTTCATCGTATGTAAGGTTTTGTCCGTCTGCAAGTTTTTGAATATATGATTCAATCATTTTCTATCACTCCTTTAAATATAAGTTTTAATCTATATCTTTTAGTCAGTGATGCTTAAAAAGTTTTTAAGCATTGTCATTCCGCATGGGGTCATAACGGATTCCGGATGGAACTGCAATCCGTATACAGGGTAATCACGGTGTTCCATCGCCATTATTACACCATCCTTGCTTCGAGCGGTTACCTTTAAACATTCCGGCAGGACGCTTTCGTCAGTCATAAGCGAATGGTATCTTGCCGCCTCAATTTCGTTTTCAACTATACCCGAAAATATTTTTGATTTTTTATCGATAATATCTATTTTCTCAGCTTTGCCGTGTACAAGCTTCGGTGCGTGTACCGTTCTTCCGCCGAACGCTTCGCCTATCGACTGGTGACCGAGGCATACGCCGAGGATAGGATATTTGGTATGCAGCTTTTGAATGACTTCTATTGTTATACCGGCGTCCTTTGGTGCTTTCGGACCGGGTGACAGGATTATATGGCTCGGATTCAGCTTTTCAATCTCCTCAACGGTGATTTTGTCATTTCTGTATACCTGTACGTCCGGGTTTAATGTTCCGATGTACTGGTATAGGTTATATGTGAATGAATCATAGTTATCAATAATCAAAATCATTATAGGTCACCTGCCTTTTCTATTGCTTTAATCATTGCCATCGCCTTGTTTACCGTTTCGGTGTATTCGGTTTCCGGAACCGAATCATAGACGATGCCGGCTCCTGCCTGAACGTATGCTTTATTGTCTTTAAACAGCGCCGTCCGGATTGTGATACACGAATCCAGACTTCCTCCGAAGCTGATGTATCCTATTGCTCCGCCGTAAAATCCGCGTTTTACATTTTCAAGCTCGTCAATTATTTCCATTGCTCTGACCTTTGGCGCGCCTGACAGCGTTCCGGCAGGAAGCACCGCTTCAAGAGCGTCAAAAGAACTCTTGTCAGCGCGCAGCTTTCCGGTAACGTCTGATGTCATGTGCATGATGTGGGAAAATCTCTGAATATATTTTAGCCGCGTAACCTTAACGCTGCCGAATTCGCTTACCTTTCCGACATCGTTGCGGCCGAGATCGACAAGCATCATATGCTCGGCGTTTTCTTTAGCGTCTGCGATAAGCTCAAACTCATTGTGCCGGTCTTCTTCTTCGGTCTTTCCTCTCGGCCGTGAACCGGCGATAGGACTGTTGTAAACATTCCCGTTTTCGACTCTTACAAGCATTTCGGGCGACGCTCCGGCAATCTGACAGTTATCAAACTTAAGATAATACATATACGGCGATGGATTAATCACACGTATCGCACGATAAGCATTAAACGGGTCACTGTAGTTTTCGACCTCAAATCTCTGTGACAGCACGACCTGAAATATGTCGCCGTTCTTTATATACTCCTTTGCCTTTTCAACATTTCTGCAAAAGACTTCACGGCTGATGTTTGCTTTCGGCTCAGAAACTGATCTGTGTGCGTTTATCCGCTTCGGCTTTGGTATATACGGCGCGTCAAGCTCGTTTTTAATCTTCATGAGCTGTTCAATCGCCCCGTCATACTTCTTGCGCAAATCCTCCTCAGTGTCGCTCTCGCCTGCGTGGATATTGACAATGAGTACAAGCTTCTTCGCCTTGTTGTCAAAAGCAATAATTTCATCAGTGAACATAAAGTGCATATCCGGCTGATTCAGGTCGTCTTGGGGTATGTTCGGCAGATTTTCGGTAAATCTCACTGTGTCATAGGCAAAACAGCCGACTGCGCCGGCGCTGAATCCGGGTATTCCGTCAATTGACGGCGATTTAAACTTTTCGGAGTATTCACGAAGAATGGCGGTTGGATTTCCGCTAATCTCCACGGCAGCTCCGTTATAGTCGGTGACGATCGTCTTGTCGCCGCGTGCTTTAAGTGTTAAAAAAGGATTTCTGCCGATGAAGGAATAACGGTTGGTAACCTCGTTGCCTTCTACAGATTCCAGAAGAAAACAAAATTTTTCGGTTTCAAGCTTGCGGAATGCAGAAATAGGTGTGTCCATATCCGCAAACACAGACATTGTGACAGGAATAAGATTATAGCCCTCCTTGGCATAATCACATACTGTTTTAAAATCAGGACAGAACATATAAAAAAAGCCTCCTCTAATTAAAAATCAAGAGTAGACTGCGATATCAATATTTATTTTGCAGATAACGGCTCTTTAACATCCGAAGTTGTAAGTTGTAATAGGATATTCATAGCCGATTTACATGCTGAGTGCTTCATGCATTAAGCAGCGGTTTCACCACTATGCCGAAAACACTTGCAAATGTGAATACAAGGTCAACAGACCGGATCACACTGCACTAATCTCATCTCGTCTTATCAATATCTCGTCTCGTCTAATCTCGTCTAATAATATTTTTAATATATTATAAACAGATAATGCCATTTTGTCAAGGATTAATTTTTGTTTTTAAAAAAGTTTTAAAAAACTATTGATTTTTGATTTATAATATGTTATAATATAAAACCGTTGCAGGGGTGCAATAAAATATTATCGGGGTGTGGCTCAGTTTGGTAGAGTACCTGAATGGGGTTCAGGTGGCCGCTGGTTCGAATCCAGTCACTCCGACCACGTTGAAACACTGTGAAACCGTTGGTTTTACGGTGTTTTTATTTTTACATATTTTATGTCAAATCCTGAATTCCAATATTTTTTCCAATATAAATTTAGAATACAATCCGGCAGTCCGTCAATTTATTTGTAATATATTTTAATAATTTAATATATTCATCTATTAGCTTATTAAAATATATTATCGAACTATCATATAACAGTATTTAAGC
>CAJKEB010000091.1 GCA_905198865.1 uncultured Eubacteriales bacterium | reverse complement strand
TTTTTTGCAAAAATACGGTTCCAATTAAACGAAAATCACTTTCGCATTGACGATTTCGGCGGCTCGATTACGGATATTATTGCTCCGTCTGACCCATTCCATTGGGGCGGTTGCTTTGAGATTTTCAGTAACATTTTCCTCTTCGGACAGTCTTTCAGTTGTCGGCTCGGCTTGGGTCTGTAACACCGACATATTCCGCAAACACTCCATTATGGTTTCCCTTATAGTTTCCGCTAAATTGTTTTCCTGCTCAAAATACCCATTGATTGCCGAAATGATGGCTTTGTTTTTTGAACCGGATAGGTCTTGCAAACGCTCCCAAGCTCTGCGGTCGCTCTCATTTTCCAAGTTAAACCGAAGGCTTATTCGTTTCAGTTTCATACCTTACCACCGCTTCGGAGCAATTTCATTTCAAGCATACGCTCATAACCTTTTGCGGTATCATCAGACAGCTTTGGCGTCCGCACTGCATACAAAGGGTGTTTTTTATTTTGATTTGTTCCGATTTTATCGGATTGTACCGTGTCATGAAGTCCTCCTTTTCCGCTTTTGGGCGAAAAAATAACACCTACCGATTTATACATCAATAGGTGTTATCAGATGATTTTCTTTTCGCTGAAGCCGAAATCTTCGCCGCTGAATTTTTCGTAGGCTAACCCGATTTTGCGGATTCGCTTGTGAACAGCACTGTGCGTTTTGTATCCGAGCGTTTCCGCAATTTTCTCAAGCGTTATTCCTTCCATACGCATGGTTAAAATTTGCCTGTCCGTTTCGCTCAGTGAAGCCAAAAAGTCGTTTACCGCCATCGGCTCTAAAACGGTGCGCTCCATATCGCTGTGCTCATCAGGCACATCCCAGTCCATATCGTCGTTGTTTTCGGCATACCGTTCTTTGATTTCATCAAGGGATTCAACCGTGATATTTTTCACACGGGTGTGGTACCACCTGCGATAGTGGTCGATTTTTTGCCGGCTGTTTCGATAATCAAAGTCTTCAAAGCAGCGGAACTCTTTTGCGGTATCAATGACAGCTTTCATATTGTAATGTGCCATTGCCTGCGGGACAAGCCAAGCGAACAAATCGGATATTTCATCTTCCGACACATATTTGAAGTCTTCATCCACTCCTCCGTTCTCTAATAATTCTTTTGCTGTCGGAAGGATTCTCTCATCCTGCAATTCCTGAATCCAATACGGCGCTGCGTGGGCGTAAATCCAAGATGGTTCATAACCGGAATAGATTTCACGCTTTGCACCCAGTCCCATAAAGGGCCAGACCATAAATGCATAAGCGTCGATAATGGCAAGCAGAAACAAATCGCTTTCCACCATAGCGATTGCGTCCCTGTTTTGCAATAGTTTTCTCGGATTGCGTGGGATACTGTTCAGTTCCGAACCGCACCTATCTAAAATAGACTTCGGAATAAAGTAGAATGCGGGGATGAAGTCCGCATTGCGAAACGGTGTTATTTCGCCGCTTTGTCTTTTTAATAATATCGGCATATCTTGTGCCTCCTTTCCAGAGAGTTAACCTCTCTATTTATTAAACGACACTAAAACAGAATATTGTTCCTGATTCTACAAAAATATTTTATCACACTTTCTGTCCGATAAAAATCCCTGAATATTGACATGCCCCCTGTCAAGTAGACATTTTTTGTGGACACCTGTTATGCAGCATAAGCATAACGGACTTCCATCGGGGTTTGTCCTGTCTTGAGCTGTATTCGCTCATTGTTGTAAAAATAAATATATTCATCCACAAGAGCCTTTGCTTCGTCAAAGGTTTGTGGCTTTGCTCTGTAAATACATTCGGTCTTCAGCATGCTGAAGAAGTTTTCGGCGCAGGCGTTGTCGTAAGGACACCCCACCGATGACATAGACGGTTTAATACCGTTTGCTATGGCAACGTTGTAATATGCCTGGGAGGTGTATTGAAATCCATTGTCACTATGCAGGATAAGCCCTCCGGAGGGCTTGGCGTTTTTCACTGCTGCACGTACCGTTTCAATCACCAGGCTTGCCGGCATTTGCGTTGCATATTTGTAACCCACAATACTGTTGTCATACAAATCCTTGATCATCGAAAGATACAAGAATCCCTGTTTTGTTTGTATGTAGGAGATATCTGTTACCCATTTTTCATTGGGCTTTGTCGCCTTAAAGTTGCGCATCAATTCATTGTTGTAATGGGTATAGGTGTTACAATCATAATGACGAAATCGTTTGCGTTTTCGTATAGCCAACAGATTATATTTGCGCATAATTCGCAAAACTGCTTTGTGGTTGATCACAAGTCCCGTTTCTCTCAGCAACCATATCTTAACACGGCGATAGCCATAGGTTCTATGTGCTTTCTTGTGGCATTCCACGATTAAATCTGCAATCACTTTGTCCTTGTCGGGTTCGTCTTTTCGATTCAACCATTTGTAATATCCGCTACGGGATACTTCAAGCAGCTTGCAGAGTTCTTCGACCGTGAAACGATCTCTGAACCGATGAATTACTTTGTACCGGAGTTCTTTGCATCCCACCTTTCGCACTCTTCCCGAAAAGCCCGTAATACCTCGTTTTCCATTTCTAATTGGCGTATCTTTTCTTCGGGTGTGTTCGGCTGCGGCTTTCTCGGTCGGCCTCTTTTGCGGGTACTTAGTCCTTCTTCTCCTCGCTTTTGGTAGTCCTGAAACCACTGCTTGAGCATACGGTATTGGATACCGGTTTCTCTCGTCAGATCAGCAACGGATATACCATCCTCAAAGTGGCGTTTAATTACTTTTAGCTTGTATTCTGCTGAGTAATATTTGGTGTTTTTTAGCGATTCCTTGCCTTTTTGACGGTAGTCGCGAAGAATGTAACACAGATAGCTTTTGCTGATGTCATATTCCTCACAAATCGCTTTTAATGTCTTATGGTTTTCCTCATGCTCTCGAATGATGGTAATCTTTTCTTCGTAACTAAACTGGTATTTTCCCATTTTTCTTCAACTCCTTGACTCTTTTATTATACATCAAGGTGTCCTATATTTTAATGTCTACTTTTTAGGTATCATATCAATATAATTTATCTCAATCTCTTAATAAGCTCTTTTGCAAAAAGAATTACAATATCTTCTTTTGAGTAATTTGTTGTATCAATAACTTGAATATCACCAAGTGACGGATATTTTTCTTTCAGGGAGTTGAGCGATATGTTATGTAACAACGGCAAAACAATTTTTTGCCCACTTTCATTTTGTCTTTTCAAAAATTCATTTAGTTCTCGTTCTGTCCATTCTCGTCCAAAGAAATTTTCCGAAATTATTATGATTGCAAATTCAGATTTTGCAGTGACATTTCCTCTGGCTTTTACAACAGTGCCGATTGCTGTTCTGCTTACGCCTTACAACCAGCCATCGAGTCCCACATCTGATTTTAATTATCTGGCGGTTGCTGTTTCCATTACAGCACAATCTTTTAAAATCCGCTATAGAGATTCAGACAGTGATGGTGCCAGACAGGGTTATGTTTCATGGTTTGCTGTAGGTTATTAGGAGAAATTAATGCCAAATGATGTTTTGCAAGAGGCAATCAAAGAAGCTTATGCTTCATGCCCAAGCGATGTGTTTATCTATCATACATTGGAAATAAAACATCCGGATTTTGTGGATGATGACGGAAATCCAACTACTATCCGCCTGGTTCAGGGATTCAAAAATATCACGGCCAAGCTTGAAAACGGTGAAAAAGTCGAGTTTTTCGCAATGTGCTTTAATTTGGAACTGCCACCGGTGGATACTTCGGCAGTGCCTGAAATCACAGTGGAAATTGACAATGTCAGCCGGGAAATTATCAAGCATTTAGATAGTGCCGCCTCCTCGCAACATAAAACCGAGCTGATTTACCGGCCGTATCTATCAACAGATTTGGAAACACCACAGATGATACCACCAGTCAGCCCGAC
>CAJKEB010000090.1 GCA_905198865.1 uncultured Eubacteriales bacterium | reverse complement strand
GTCAGACGCCTTCGCGCCTAACGTGCTTGCTTCGCAAGCCTACCGTAGCTTGAAAACCGCCTTTTGCAAAGGCGGTACTATGCTCGCTTTAAACCGCCGAGTTGCGGTTTAATCATATAAACTATAATTTATCGCACTTTTTAATTTACACATAAAAAGCACTGCCAACCGCCTTTTAATCCAAAAATTCCATTCGTTTACCGAAACAGTATACTTCAAGCGAAATTTTTATTATACCAAGCAAACCGTAAACACCCGTTTATACCGTTGGTGTACCGCAGTCGGAGCAGAACTTTCCGCTCACCATTTTTCTGCATTTAGGACAAAATCTGTCTCCGCCCTGCTGCGGCGCAGCCTGTTGCGCGGTCTGCGGCTGCTGCATTGCGCTGTTCATAGCCTGACCCATCTGCTGAGCCATTGCAAGACCCATTCCCATCTGAGCGCCTGCGCTCGCCACGTTTCCGCCGGCGTCGGGATTATTGAAGCTCTGTGCCATCTGTACTGCCGCAAACTTGCCGACATCACCGACAAATGAAGTTGCTGCGGCCTGCTCTGCCATCTTCATAACATCCTCAGGATAGTTTACGTCCGCAATTGTCAAATCAATCGTGTCCATTCCGAACTGATTTGTTATCTCATCAAGCTTGCCGCAGATTGCGTTTCCGATTTCAAGGCTGTTTGCCTGAATATTAATCAAAGAATCAGTCGGGACATTTGTCTGTCCGTTCAGTATCGCACCGGCAATTACTGCGTTGAGCTTGCCCATGATACGCTCTGAAATATCCTCGATGGTAAACTCATCCTTAACTCCCGCAATTGATGCAATAAAGCTGTGAATCGCCTCCGGATCATCATCGAACTTGACGATGACGTTACCGTTCATCCCGACAGGAATACCGGTCGGAACCTCAGGCGTCGGAATCATTATTCTCTGACGTGTGCCCCAGTTGACAAGCACCTGCTTAGTATTAATAAAGTAGACCTCCGCTCTCATACCGGTGTCGCCCCTGAGCTGAACCCAACCCTTGAGAGTGCTTAAGAACGGTGTGATTTCAGTATCGATATCAAAGTTACCGGGCTGTGCAAACACACCTTCGACAATTCCGTTTGCATAAAATATTGCTTTCTGACCGGGGCGTATGATAAGGTGCGAACCCTTTTTTATTTCCTTTGCCGGCCACTTATAACACAAGACATCACTTCTGGACTCATCCCATTCTATGGTGTCTCTGCCCTGTCCAAACCATGCCATATTAATTCTCCTCGCTTTCGATTTAAAATTATTCGTTATTATTTATCTCGGTCACATCTCGCCTTCAGATGTTTGCATTAACATCTGACTGCTTGTCGGCATATCACAGTTGTTAATATTATCTTCTGCCTGACCGCAGCAATATTCAACGTAATATCCGGCATAATATCCGGGGTCACACGCAAGCTCCTCAGCGTCCGAATCCGAACCCCATACCAAAAACAATATAATCACAATTATTGCCGCAATAGCCGCAAGACCAATCTTTACCGGGCTGTACGGTCTCTCACCGTTTACCTGACCGGTTTCACCGTTGATTGCATAGCTGTACTGCTTCCCCCTGTATGTAAACGCCGAAACCCATACGGGTGCCAAAATCTGCTTATATCCGGGGTCACTGTACCCGGCTGTAAGCGAATTGACACGGCTCACGTCATAGCCTCTGGATCTTATGTCATCCTCAGCAAGCTGCCTGAGTTCTTCTTCAATCCCCTTCTTTGCGGTCTCAAAAGCTTCCTTTGCCGAAATAACATAATGTTCAGAGCCAAAGCCTGACAAAAATCCGCCTGAATACGGATAGCTTCCGCCCTGCGTGTTAAACGGCAGCACGCCCTTGATAATCTCCTTGTTCCTCCGACAGTCGCCGGCGCAAACCGGGAAGTCGTCAAAATCCTTGGACACCACGCCTGACACCGGATGCCAGTCTGTTGTAACATGTGTGTTTCCCTTAGAGTCCGTATAGCTTCTCTCAACACCGCCTAAACCTGAATACGGCGCCTCTGCCGTCACATCATACGTCCAGAACGGAATATACATACCGTTTAGCTTTCCAAGCTGATATGCTCTTTTGAGCGCGTTGGGTGCAAACCAACGTTTTCTTATCCAAACCTTGAACTTTTCCTGTGCGTCATCATAATCAACCAAAAAAGGTACCACACCATCGGGCGGTATTCCCTGCATTTGCTTGGCGCTGTCAACCTGAGACGAGCCGCACATCGGGCAGACCGTTGCCGTGCAGTTACCGCTGAATTCAATTACTGCTCCGCAGGTCTTGCATCTGATAACGCTGCGTTCATCGTCCTTATTATCCGTTTGGTTTTCGCTGGAGTTCTGCACATGAGTATCAAGCCCCGCAAGCTCCGCCTCACGCTTGTCATATTCGCTGAGCGGATGCTCCTGAACCTTTGAATTGTCCATGTCAATATCAAACGGAGAACCGCATGACGAACACATAAACTGCCTCTTTCTGATATTCCACTTCAGTCTGCCGCCGCAGTTCGGGCAAACGAAGTTATCAATGCTGTGCCCGAAATCTGAAGGCACTCCGCTTTGATGATTGTTCTGTTTCAAGCTGTCGCTCATAATGTCACCTCGTATTCAGAAATATTATACTACATTCTTCGATAAATGTCACTATCTTTTTGGTCTAATTTTATGCTTTTCAGGAAAATAATATATCATTATATATTTTGTCCTGTACTTTACAACAAATGGCTTGCAATACCTCAAAATTATGTTAAAATACTTATATATATTATCGGAGGTCAGACTATGAAGATAAAAGAATATATACGCGGCGCAAATCCATATATGCCGCTTTGGGAACATGTTCCGGACGGCGAACCGAGGGTTTTTACACACAACGGCGAAACACGGGTTTATGTCTACGGCTCGCATGACACCGCGAGAGAGGAGTACTGCGGAAATGACTATGTTGTATGGTCGGCGCCTGCCGATGACATGACCGACTGGCGGTGCGACGGAGTATGCTTTAAGGCAGACAACATTCTGTATGCGCCGGACGTTGTAAAAAAAGGCGATACCTACTATATGTACATAGCCATGAACAAGGGCGAAAACATTTATGTTGCAGAGTCAAAATCGCCGACCGGCCCGTTTGAAAACCCGCGCAAAACCGACTTTGGCTTTGACATCGGCGTACTTGTGGACGACGATGAGCGCTGTTATGCTTACTGGGGCTTTACAAAATGCTATTGCGCCGAAATCAACGACGACATGGCAACCATAAAGAACGGTACCTTTAAGGCTAACATGATACCGCACTGCGACTTTCGAACCAACCATTGGGACGCTGAAAATATTGATACCGAGTTCTGTTATTTCGAGGCAGCCTCAATCCGAAAGATACTGGGAAAGTATGTGTTTATATACAGCAAGCGTATAAAAAGCGGTGATGCAGACAAGGCGCTTGCACCGAACACAAACTGCTATCTCGACTATGCGTACAGTGACTCACCGCTCGGCGGCTGGGTTCACGGCGGCACAATCAGCAACAATTCCGGCGCAGTGATCGTCAGGAGCGACGGAACAAAAAAGCGGGCATATCAGACCTGCAACAACCACGGAAGCATTGCTGAAATAAACGGCAGGTATTACATATTTTATCACAGAGGCACCGGCACGAACGGCTACGCTCGTCAGGCAATGCTTGAGCCGATAGATATACGGCTTCAAAATGATAAGCTGTACATAGGAAGAATGGAATATGACAAAGACGGAAATGTGCTGAACTGCTCGGAAGCGGAAATGACCTCGCAGGGAGCGCACACGGATGGACTTGACTCGCGGAGAATAATATCCGCCGGGTATACATGTTATATCGACTCGCCCGACTCGTCAGACCGCGCCTATATAAAGCCGGTGTATGACAGCAACAACCCATCCGCACCCGTAGTCAATATAAACGGCGGAACAATAATAGGGTTTAAATATTTAAACTTCGGTGATATTCCACCCAAGGAGTTGTATTTGCGGATTAAGCCGCTCAGCGGGAAGGTGGGTGTTCAAGTATTTATTGACTCGCCCGGCTGCGACAGTCTGTGCAGCTTCACTCACGAAGCCGCTGCATATGATTATCAGATTGCCTCTGCTCGGCTAAGCAAAAAGGTTACCGGCAAGCATGCGGTATACTTTAAATTCAGCGGCAGCTGTGAATTTGACTGTTTTACTTTTGAATAATAAAAGATATGAGCTGATGAGTTAAATTATAGTTTGACGAGTAGTTCGCCTGCGGTTATTCAACACAACTTAGGTGTATTATTGACTTTACTTGTTACGGAAAAATCGCTTGATGTGA
>CAJKEB010000089.1 GCA_905198865.1 uncultured Eubacteriales bacterium | reverse complement strand
GCTTAAATACTGTTATATGATAGTTCGATAATATATTTTAATAAGCTAATAGATGGATATATTAAATTATTAAAATATATTACAAATAAATTGACGGACTGCTGGATTGTATTCCAATATTTTTCCAACACAAATTCCATTTTATTTATTTTGTTCAAAAATGCTGTATACAAATGATTTTTAAACAAGCACATCTCTTGATCAACGCTATCACGGTATTTTCAAAGGTGCACAATAAGACAAAACAAATAAATATAATATTGACTAACAAGTTATGTAGCGTTCTCTTAATCAGGGTGTCCGGGGTTCGAATCCCCGAAGGTGTACCACGTCGGAACAAGTTTTGCTTGTTCCGATTTTTTATTGCATAAAAAATCAGTCACTCGCGTCACTGTTCCTCCTTTTCCGAAAAAAGTCACGCTTGCTGCGCCTACGCCCTTGCAAGCGCGGGCATAACGGCTTCGCGGCGCTTCCAACTTTTTTCGGATATGCGACTGTGTTATTATTCGGCGCAGCCGTGGCGGAGCGCTCGGCTTAAAAGATTTATATGTTATAATATGCAGTGAGGACGAAGTTATAATTTCGTCCTCACTTGGCTTTTATGAAATTATTGTACAAGGCTTATGTATTTGCCGGAGACATAGCCTTCAAGGCTGCCGTACTTTATGTAATACCAACCGTTGATTGACTTATCCGGGAAAATTGCAACGGTTGCTCTCGGCGGCAGTGAGCCGATGATATTATTATCCGCAATTTGCGGAGCGCTTCTTACGTTAAGTCTCTCACTCTCTATTGTTACATAGCCTGTTTCGGTTGCGCCGACTGCAACGGGATTAGCCTGTGCAGGAGCGGAAACTGAAACGTCGCTTGTAATATATATATATCCCACAAAATCTTCTTTGCCCCACGGCACTCCGAAATAAAACGGTCTTGACGCCGGCCACTTTTCAACATTAAATTCGGCTGTGCGAAGCGTTGATGTTCCTGTACCCGAAATATATTCCGGACTTCCGTCTTCTGCGACCGTTTCCACTACTGCAACACGGTTTTTGAAGCACATAACCGCCCCCTGTTTGGCAGCATAGTAATTACTGCTGTAGGGATATGCGTTGTTTGTGATATTGTAATTATACCATTCCGACGCCGCGCCTCGGCAGAGCTTAGGTTCTGTGCCAAGAATTTCTCTTGCTCTGCCATAAGTATACCATGTACACCAGCTCCATAAATTACTTGTATAGAACGGATTGTAATTTGTGTTATAGTAGTTCAGGTTTTCGACTGACGGAACGCCGGATCTTTCATAGAATGCGGCATCGGCACTGACCGGCATTAAAACTGATGTCACAGTTATTATAACAGCTGCTGCGGCCGCAATGTGTTTTTTGAAAAAATTCATATTATTACTCTCCTTAATTATTAATTCTAAAAAGCTGCGTTGTTTTTTGCGTAACGAGGTTTTTTATTCTGTCACAGCTTCATCAGTGACAAAATCATCATAGGAGTCATCGCTGTAATTAAAGTCTTCAAAACCCTGATATGTATCATCATTTACATTCAGTCCGGATGCTGTTTCGTCAGCATCATATTCTTCGTTGCTGTAATCTGTATCAGGTATCGCATTTGTCAGACTTACAATAGAATTTGCTTCATCCCACAGCACGGTTGTCCCAAAGGCTTCGCTCAAAGCGCGAACAGGAACCATAATTCTGCCGCTGTCAATACAAGCCGGGGCGTCTAAAGCAATTTCTGTTACGGAACCGTCGTGTTCGTCAAAAACAGTCATAAAATCAGTATCCAGCACAAAATCAACTGAATATTGTCCGTTATAAAAATTAACGGATTTTTCATTTTCGTCCCAGTTCGCCAGCCATCCCATCTTTTCGCAGAAAGTGGCTGCCGGAACCATCGTTCTGTCATTCTCAATGTACGGCTGAACTTCAAGGTCAAGCTTCTGACCGTTGAGATAAACATCAACCGATTGTCTTGCAAGCACAGCAGCCCCGGTAATTGCTGTAAGCAATGCGAGAGCTATTATTATAGCTGCGCTTATTTTTGTTTTTTTCATAAATCAACACTCCTTCTTTTGGTTTTTATTGTAAATACAAGTTTATTATATCACACTACAGGAACTATTTCATCTTAAAAATGTTATTTTTTGTTAAAAAATAAAAAAACTTTAAAATGCACTGTTTTGTTGCTAGGGTGCAGGTGATTATATTGTTTTATAGGTGAGGTTGCTTCCCACTGCGAAATATCTGCAAATTTATTTGATAAGTTTTAAAAATCAGTTGCGAAAACAGCTATTATGTGTTAAAATAATAAAATAAAGAAAATAGAGGATAAGGTGCTCCGAGACGCAAGCGTTTCGGGAAGAGGAGTTATCCCTGTGCGATGAGGGAGCGGCATATATTAATGCGAAAGATTTTAAGCCGCACAAGACGTGCGGTTGATGATTATCACATGATTGACGACGGTGACAGAATTGCTGTCGGAGTGTCGGGCGGTAAGGATAGTTTGACCTTGCTTTCTGCATTGGCGGCGCTTAAAAGGTTTTATCCGAAAAAGTTTGAGGTCATTGCCATCTCGCTTGATATGGGTTATGAAGGTATGGACTTTTCCGGAGTTCAAAATCTGTGCGACGGTTTGGGCGTTGAGTACATTTTGCAGAAAACCGATATTGCTGAGGTTGTCTTTGATATACGAAAGGAATCAAACCCATGCTCGCTCTGCGCAAAGATGCGGCGTGGCGGAGTGAATGACCTTGCTGTTCAAAACGGCTGTAACAAAGTAGCGCTCGGTCATCATAATGAGGACGTCATTGAAACTTTTTTTCTGTCGCTGTTTTATGAGGGCAGACTTGGTTGTTTTTCGCCGGTTACATACTTGTCAAGACGTAATATTCACGTTATTCGTCCAATGATTTACGTCAATGAAGGCGACATAAAGAGCTATGCCCGGCGTGCAGAGCTTCCGGTTGTGTTTAATCCTTGTCCCATGGACGGAAAATCAAAACGGCAGGATATGAAAGAGTTTATAAGCGAGCACAGAAAATCCGATAAGTTTTTCAAGAAGAAAATGATGAACGCAATTCAAACAGGTCTTCCTGATTGGGAAATAAAGTGAGTATACATTCCGGATCGGTCTTTTGATCGTATAATTGAAAAATAAAAGATTTTGAGAGGAGAAAGTAAAATGGGAGATTTTAAAAAGGTTCGTAAAGCGGTAATTCCTGCGGCGGGCTGGGGAACAAGGTTTTTACCGGCAACAAAGGCGATGCCAAAGGAGATGCTGCCTATTGTTGATACGCCGACAATCCAGTACATAGTAGAAGAAGCCGTAAATTCGGGAATTGAGCAGATTTGTCTTATCACAAGCCACACAAAAAAGGCAATTGAAGACCACTTTGACAGAACGCTTGAGCTTGAAGCTCTGCTTGAAAAGGGCGGAAAGACCGAATACCTCAATCAAATCAAGGCGATTTCGGATATGGTAGAGGTCGTTTCGGTAAGGCAGAAGGAAGCCAAGGGTCTCGGTCATGCCGTGTTGTGTGCAAAGGCGTTTGTCGGTGATGAACCGTTTGCGGTACTGCTCGGCGATGATGTGGTATATAATGAAGGAAAACCGTGCCTCAAACAACTTATCGATGTGTATAACGAAAAGGGCGGAAGCGTTCTCGGCGTTCAGACTGTAGCACATGAGAACATCTGCAAGTACGGTTGTGTTGACGGTGAGAAGATAGGCGACAGACTGTACACGGTTGATGATATGATTGAAAAGCCAAAGCCTGAGGAGGCTCCGACAGATGTTGCGGTTTTGGGAAGATATGTAATCACTCCTGAAATATTCGACAAGCTCGAGAACACAAAACCGGGCGCCGGCGGAGAAATTCAGCTCACTGACGCACTTAAGGCTCTGGCAAAGGAGCAGCCGATGTTTGCTTATGATTTTGAGGGACGCAGATATGATGTGGGCGACAGGCTCGGATTCCTCGAAGCAACGGTTGAATATGCGCTGAGACGTGATGATTTAAAGGATAGCTTTAAGGCATATCTTAAAACAGTTATAGATTAATATTTTTGCGGGTGCAGGAAGTAGGAAATGAGATATATGAATATTAAATTAAAGCAAATTATATCAAAGCTCAGTAATATTCTTGCACTGTCTGAAAATGATTTTAAGTCAAGGTACGCCGGGAATTTTCTCGGCGTACTTTGGGCTTTTATATATCCGTGTGTAACGGTTGTTCTTTACTGGTTTGTGTTTCAGGTTGCGCTAAAAAGCAATGTTAGTGCAAACGGGAATGAAAATGTTCCTTATATATTATGGCTGGTTTCCGCTCTGGTTCCGTATTTCTTTTTGTGCGACGCTCTGCCGGGAACGGCTTCTGTGATGATTGATTATTCGTACTTGGTGAAGAAGGTAAAGTTTGATACCGGCGCTTTGCCTCTTGTTCGGGTGATTTCAAATTTAAGGGTAAATATATTTTTTGTTATTCTTCTTATGTGCATGAGTCTTTATTTTGGGTATTCGTTTAAGCCTAAGGATTTATGGGTAATTTATTATATGACGGCTGAATTTATATTTATTCTGGCTTTCGGAACACTGCTCTCGGTGCTGACAGTTTTTATCAGAGATATACGCAGCATAATAGGGGTTGCGGTGCAGATAGGGTATTGGCTGACGCCTCTTTTCTGGGATATTTCCGGAATTGATTCAAGGCTTGGCATGATTATTATGGCAGTAAACCCGATAACTTATATAACCGAGGGCTTCAGGAATACGATACTGTACGGCGCGTCACCGCTTGATATGCCGTGCTATACTTTATATTTCTGGTGTGTGACATTGGCGCTCTGCGGTGCCGGATATGTGCTGTTTCGTAAAGTGAAGAATTCGCTTGCGGATTATGTGTAATATTTTTTTGACGCATTGACGTTGCTGAGGCGAATAAATTATAGTTTAAATTAATAAAGCCAGACCCAGTTCCGCCCGCCTAGCCCGG
>CAJKEB010000088.1 GCA_905198865.1 uncultured Eubacteriales bacterium | reverse complement strand
GAAAAACCCGCAAGTAGGGGCGGATATTATCCGCCCGCGGGCGGCTGATAGCCGCCCCTACAAATGTTATTTATACTCCTAATCTGTGTATGATACAGCGAACAAAGATGTAATCGCAGTCACAGTATGCAACATTATTAAATCTTTTATATTAATTATATCACTCAAAATCCGTACTGTAAAGCGCAAACGTCAAAATTTAACATAACTGAATAACCAAAAATCTGCCTCTGGCGGCAGGTATGTAAATTAAAATATATCAATAAATATTTCAAAATACGGATATAATAAGCAAAACCAAATAAAAAGGAATGATAAATAATGCTGATTACTGTACTCAGAATTGCCATAATGTACGCATTTGTCGTGGTATGTCTCAGGATAATGGGCAAGCGACAGATTGCGGAGCTTGAGCCGTCAGAGCTTGTCGTTACGATAATCATATCCGAAATAGCAACAGACCCGATAATAGACCCCGGCAAGCCGTTTATCACTGCTGTTATCGCAATAGCGATATTGTTATTCTTTGAGGTGGTTCTGTCATTCCTCGCCTATAAGAACATCAATATCAGAACAATACTGTACGGCAAGCCCAGCACGTTCTACAGCGAAGGCGAGATAAATCAAAAGGAAATGGAGAGCCAACGGTTCAGTATCGGCGATCTGCTTGAAGAAGTCAGAAATAATGGTGCAGCTTCGCTTAAAGAGGTTGAGCATGTCGTCATGGAGACCAACGGAAACGTGAGCGTAATACTGAACTCGGACAACCGTCCTCTTACCCCGTCAGATGTCGGAATAAAAGCTGAAGAGACCGAGATGAGCTATATTGTAGTCGACAACGGTTCGGTGATTAACAGTAACTTGAAGCGGCTTAACCTGACCCGTGGCTGGATAAAAGACAGACTAAAAAAGGAGGGGATTCATCGGATTTCAGATGTATTCTACATGGGGGCAGACAAAAACGGTCATACAGTAGTAATCAAAAAACACAGAAAGAATATTAGATAAATTATATAAGTTTAAGGAAGTGAGGATTTTATGAAACGTGTGATAGCTACACTGGTAATGGTTTTGATGGCGGCTATATTCATCTTTGTTCACCGCGGCAAAATCAACGAGCTTGACCGGAAGGTAGACGAATCTTATTCAATAATTATGACCGCTGCCGCTGAGGACGACAGCGAAATACTGAAAGAACAGATAAAAGAGCTGCAAAACGCCTGGAACGATGTGCAAAACTGGGTGGGAATGACGATTGACGCCGAAGTCACTGAGGAGATAGAAATCTCGCTTTCTCAGTGCGAGCAGTATGCGCAGATTGGCGCAAAGGAGGATTTTGTCGGTGAGTTTGTTTTGTTCAGTCATATGATAAAGCATCTGCCGTATTTTGAAAACCTGTCTGTTGAGAGCCTTTTGTAAAATGATATGGCTGATACTAAAAATCAGCCATAAAAACTATCTAAATTTACACATTGACTTATAAATTTTCATATGATATAATTTGTGTTGGTAAATATTTTTAATCAAGAAAGCGAGGATTAATGCCGTCTTTGTACGGCGTACTAAATTTATGGACAGTTCAGTCGGGTTAATTATACTTTTGGCGGTACTCATTGGATGTTCGGCGTTTTTTTCTGCGACCGAAACAGCGTTTTCATCACTTAATAATATCAGAATTAAAAATCTTGCAAACAACGGCAATCAAAAAGCTGTTCTTGTTGAAAAATTATCTTTAAATTATGACAAGCTTCTCACCACTATCCTCATCGGGAACAACATTGTAAATATTCTTGCGTCATCAATCGCAACCGTTTTGTTTGTCGCATATTTCGGCAATGCCGGAGTTACTCTGTCAACTGCGGTCATGACTGTACTTGTACTTATCTTCGGCGAGATTTCACCCAAGAGCCTTGCCAAAGACCATGCGGAAGCATTGGCTATGGCAATAGCTCGTCCGATTTGGTTTCTGGAGATTATTCTCACTCCTGTTAACTTTGTGTTCGTACAGTGGAAAAAGCTCTTGAACCGCATCTTCGGTTCGGGCGAAAACCGCGGTATAACCGAAGAAGAACTCAAAACCATTGTTGACGAGGCCGAAATCGGCGGTGAAATTGACTCCGACGAAAGCGATCTTATCAAGTCGGCAATCGAATTTAATGACTTAAGGGCAAGCGATATACTGACGCCGCGAATTGACGTCAAGGCATTTGAAATAGGAACGCCGACCGAAGAAATTATCGAGATGTTTCTTGAATCGGGCTTTTCACGTCTCCCGGTCTATCGTGACACAATTGATAACATTATAGGCGTTGTACATCAGAAGGACTTATTTCATATTATTCAAAAGGGCGAAAGCCGTGACATAAGTGATATTGTTTCGCCTGTGAAATACGTATCTCCGTCAATGGAAATATCAGAGCTTATACGCGTTCTTCAGAAGTCAAAGACGCACTTCGCCGTTGTGACTGACGAATACGGCGGTACGGACGGAATACTCACACTTGAAGATATTCTTGAAGAGCTTGTCGGTGAAATCTGGGACGAACACGATGAAGTGGTTGAAAGCGTCGTCAAGTTTTCAAATGACAGCTATAAGGTTCTTGGCTCCGCCGACCTTGAAGAGCTGTTTGACATATTCGGCGAGGAGCCTGACGCAGACGATCCCAATACCGTTTCCGGGTGGGTGATGGAAAAACTTGAAAAAATGCCTGAAACCGGTGACAGCTTTGATTATAATGATTTTCATATCACGGTCAGAGCAATGGAGGCAAGGCGTGTGTCAGAAATAATTCTGACCCGCACTACGAAAACAGAACTGACAGACAATCCGGATAATCACAGATAACCTGAACCGTGATTGCTCCTGCACAAATAATCGGAGGATAAAGATACATATGAAAAAAAGAAAACCGGCTGATGATATCAGATATACAAAAACCGAAGCAGCGCTTAAAGAAGCGATGATCGACCTGCTTGAAAGCAAATCAATAAATAAAATCTCAATTGTCGAGCTTTGCCGAAATGCAAACGTCAACAAGAGCACATTCTATCTTCACTACAATGATATTTTTGACTATTATGACAGCCTTGCCCAATCAGTTGCGGACGAAATAGCCGGTATTTTCACCAGATACAGCTACAACACACTTATTTCGGAGTTTACCACTATATTTATCCGTCTGATTAATACCATCAAAGAGGACAGGCTCATGCAGGTTATGCTGAATTCTACAAACGGCGACGCAGTGCTTCCCAAAATCACAAGCACTGTGAACAAAGCCGTCATCAGTGAAAACTCTGACGCAATCACAAACCAAAAGGATTTTGAAATAAAGAATTGTTTTATTACCTGCGGTACTATGGGTGTTATTCAGCGATACTCACAGGAGGTATTCGAGTCGCCTGAGCTTGCCGATTCACTTGCACATCAAATTCAAAAGGGCTTTGGCATGGCTGCGTCAAACATTCGTACATAAACATCTTTTTCCTTTATTATTAAAGAGATTTTTTTGCGGGATTGTCAATAAGCCTGCCGTTTTCGTTAAACCTCGAACCGTGGCAGGGGCAGTCCCAGCTCCGTTCTGTCTTATTCCAGACCAGAGCGCAGCCGAGATGCGGACAGCGCTTCGGTCGGAGTGACAGCAGATTTTTAACCGCTTCATATCCGTTAACCAAAAGCTGCGGCTTTAACATGCTTCGGCTTGGCGAAAATACCGCTTCAAATTCGTTTTCCTTATCTCTTATCATATCACACAATATCTGCGCCGCTGCCATTGATGAGGTCATTCCCCACTTGTTAAAGCCTGCTGCGACATACATATCCTCGGTATTATTTGAATACCTGCCTATATATGGAATACCGTCAAGGCTCATGCAGTCCTGTGTTGCCCATGCGTATTTTTCTCTTATACCGCTGTAATGCGAATTTGCAAACTCCCGTATTTCGTTCCAGTTTCCGCCCTCCTTACCCGTTCTGTGACCTCCTCCGCCGATGAGCATCAAATCATTATACTTTCTGAAGGACAGCCCTTTGTCCGATTCGTCAATATACATTCCGTCAAATCTTCCGTATAAATCCGATACATTTTCGTATGCTATAACATACGACCTATGCTGATACAGCTTTAAAAAATAACTGCCGTGATTGTTTATAAACGGAAAGTGTGTGGCAACAATTATTCTTTCAGCCTTTACGCTTCCGGAATTGGTATATGCGGTATAATTCCGAATTTCTCTGACAAAAGAGTTCTCATAGATTTTCATACCGCCGGAAATAGACGAAATAAATTTAAGCGGATTAAACTGCGCCTGGTTATCAAACTTTATTGCTCCCTCTGTCTTAAACGGCAGCGGCAGGTGTTCGCAAAACTCAGCGGATAAGCCCAAATCATTTACCGCTTTGACCTCTCTTTCGATTTTTCGCCTGTCACTCATTGAATACACATATGCCGGCTTCCGCTCAAAATCACAGTCAATATTGCAGCAGAGCTTTTCGTACTCAAATATTGCCTGCTGATTTGCCATCAGATACATCTTTGCTTTTTCTGCTCCGACGCTCCTGATAAGGTGGTCATAAATCAAGCCGTGCTGAGAGGTTATCTTTGCAGTGGTGTTTTTTGTTATTCCGCTGCAAATTCTTTTTCCCTCAAGCAGAATATAATCAATACCGGCCTGCTGCAAAAAATAAGCACAGAGCAAGCCGCAGATTCCGCCGCCGATTATAAGCACATCTGTACTTTTATCACCGAACAAGCTCTCGAATTTCGGAAGCGTTTCTCTGTCCGACCACAGGGATTTCGCCATAATAAATCACACCTTTATAATAATTACAGTCTGTAATTATTATTGCCGGGCAGAAAATATAAATACAAAAAAATAAGATGCCGCGTTACTCACCGCAGCATCTGTTTATTTTGTAATACAAATTATAGTTCATGAGTGAAATCAGCAAGCAAAGCTTGCAGCCGGACACCGACCATGCAATGGGCGGTAATGCAAACTGCGGTAGG
>CAJKEB010000087.1 GCA_905198865.1 uncultured Eubacteriales bacterium | reverse complement strand
CCGATGCTCGCATTAAACCGCCGAGTTGCGGTTTACTCATATAAACTTTAATTTATATTGTTTAGACATCAATTGACTTTATATTCCGGATGTGCTAAAATATAAAATTACTAAAGTGCATATTATAGGGGAGTAATTAAATGGAGAGAGTTGAAAACCGGTTTGTCTGTGGACTGAGGGACGGAATCCCAATTGGCTTGGGATATGTATCGGTGGCGTTTACTTTTGGCATAATGGCGGTTATGGGCGGACTTCCCGTCTGGGCGGCGCTGCTTATCTCAATGACTAACGTAACCTCGGCTGGACAATTTGCCGGGCTTAATCTGATGCTTGCGGGAGGCTCATACTTTGAGGTTGCCGCAACTCAGCTTGTTATAAATATGCGGTATGCGCTTATGTCGGTTTCTGTTTCACAGAAGCTCAAAGACGGTGTTAATACGCTAAATCGTATGGGGATAGCGTTCGGAGTGACTGATGAGATTTTTGCGGTCGCAACCACAAAGCCAAACTCTGTAGGTCCGAGATACATGTACGGTCTTATTGCTGTTCCGTATATCGGCTGGAGTCTCGGAACTCTGCTCGGCGCGGTGTCGGGCATGATTCTGCCCGAATCAATACGAAGCGCGTTGGGTATTGCGATATACGGCATGTTTATTGCGATCGTTGTGCCGCCGTCAAGAGATAGCCGTGCGGTGCTCGTTGTTACAATTGCTGCGGCATTGCTCAGTTCTGCATTTTATTGGGTTCCGCTTATGAATAATATTTCAAGCGGATTTGCGATTATAATCTGCACCGTTGTCTGCGCCGGTGCGGCGGCGTTGCTGGCGCCTATACCAAGTGACGGTGCCGAGGAAGATATAAGCCGGAAGGAGCCTCAGACAAATGGATAATATTAAAATTCTGATATACATCGCTGTGATGGCTGTTGTTACATATCTGATACGCATGCTCCCTTTGACCTTGATAAAAGAGAAAATTAAAAACAGATATATTCTGTCGTTTTTATACTATATGCCTTATGCAGTTTTAGGTGCAATGACATTTCCGGCAATATTGTTTTCAACCTCAAGTGTAATCTCGGCGGCTGTTGGCATGGCGGCGGCAGTCATGCTTGCATATATGAGAAAAAGCCTGGTTACTGTTGCTGTATCCGCGTGTATTGCGGTGTATGTTGCAGAGATGGTTATAAGGTATGTATGTTGAATATATAATTTTCAAAATATATTGAAAGTTTTATTAAAATAGTATATAAAGTTTTATTAAAATAGTATATAATGTAAATTAAAGAGAATTTATAAAAAATACACAAGGGGGGTCAATTCTGAGAACAGCAAAAAAGGGTATTTCGCTTTTGCTGGCGGCAGCAATGATCGCTGTGCTGTTTACAGGTTTTGTTATCACAGGCGTAAGCGCTGTTGATACCGAGAAAATTTATAACATTTCTGACTTGACAGCAGTGCCAAGCTACAAGGGTGATACACTCTTCGACGGTGCGGTTGCGTATTCTGCCGGTGAAGCCGGAAGCCTGGCTGACATAGAGAGAAATACAATTACAACTCCCGGAGGCCAGTATGTTACAGTGTCAAAGACAGTGCGTACTAAAAAGATTTCTGTAACCGTAACACTGGAAGCGGGTGAGACAGTTGTAGAATATTACAGAGGTACTGATTTCGGAGGTAGCGGCAAGGATATTTCCATGACAATTTCGGACGAAAGCGGAAGTGTGGTTGCAACCGAATCAAATACGGAAAACAAAAATACGGAAATTTCCGCTATTGCATATAAGTCAGAGACAGGCGGAAAGTATACTATTGTTGATACTTCAACTGGAACAAACCGTACAGAGCTTTATGCAATAGTAATAACACCATATGAATACAGAGGAACAGGTTCGGAACTGCCTCCGTCGGAAATCTCTGAATTAACGGCAGAGGCCGGAGACGGTATGGTTTCGCTCACATGGAACCCGGTTCCGGGAGCGGAAACATACAGCGTCTACGTGGACGGTGTGTTGGTTGATTCCGGACTGACTGAAACAAGCTATGTTGTTGCAGGTCTTACAAACGGAACCGAGTATTCATTTAAGCTGGAAGCGGTGAACAGCGCCGGTTCTACGAATAAGACTGTTACGGCAACGCCGTTTGAACCAACCGAGGCACCGGGAGAATTTACCGTGTCCGGTACGTCAAAGGATAAAGCGGCTGCGCTTTACTGGACATCGGCAAGATATGCGAAGTCATACGACGTTTATCGCGATGAACAGGTAATTGCTGAAAATCTTACTGCACTCAGTTATGAGGATAAAAATCTTACAAACGGAACGGAATATACATATAAAATTACAGCAAAAAACAGTTACGGCAGCGTGGATTCAAATACAGTAAGCGTAACACCTTTGGAACCGCCGCCGTCAGCGATTGAGATTGTCACTGCAAAAGGCTGGTTGGAAAGCACATATGTAACATGGAAAAATGCTGCGCCGGTAGACAAGTACAACGTGTATGTAAAGCCGGCAGCAGGCGGTGAATATACAAAGCTCGACGACCAGCTTGTGCGTTATTACGGCAGCTATTATCGTGCGGACGCTGTCGGACTTCCGGCAGGCGAGTATCAGATGAAGGTTGCAGCTGTTATCGGCGGTTCTGAAACGGATTATATCGAAACGAACACTCTGACGGTAACCCCGCACAAAAGAGAGGGATTTGCTTTTAATCCAAGCTCGCCGAACTATAATAGCGAAGGAATAGGCGCTTATAAGAACGATGGTTCATTAAAAGACGGCGCTCAGGTTTTATATATTGACGACAGCAATAAGGAAACAGTAACGCATACCGTTATGGTGTCGGGCAAGGCAACAGAGGCTACCGGGCTTGTGAATATTCTAGCACTGCGCGAAAAGAACGGCGCCGAAACAACACCGCTTGTTATACGTATGATAGGTCAGGTGGAGAGTCCGGAGGGTAAAAACAGCAGCGGATATGTTCAGCTCAAGAGCTGTGAGAACATAACTCTTGAGGGTATCGGTGACGATGCAACAACATATCATTGGTCTTTGCTCTTAAGAGAGGCTACAAATGTTGAGGTCAGAAATATTGCCGTTATGGAATTCTACGATGATGGTATTTCTCTTGATACAAAGAATTACAACTGCTGGGTTCATAACTGTGACATCTTCTATGGTCAGGACAGAGGCGGAGACCAGAAGAAGGGCGACGGTTCGCTCGATGTAAAGTCCGGCTCGGATTATTGTACATTCTCATATAATCATTTCTGGGACAGCGGAAAATCCTCGCTGTGCGGCATGAAAGATGATTCGTACATGGGCTATCATATAACATATCACCATAACTGGTTTGACCATTCAGACTCACGTCATCCGAGAGTAAGAGGAGATCAAGTTCACGTTTACAACAACTATTACGATGGTAATTCAAAATACGGCGTAGGCTCAACGACAGGCAGCAGCATATTTGTTGAAGCCAACGTGTTTAGAAACGTAAAATATCCTATTCTGACATCAATGCAGGGCAGCGATGTTGCCGGAACAAATGAAGGCACCTTCTCGGGTGAGAACGGAGGTGTTGTTAAGGAATTTAACAATATGTATATAAGCGGCAGTCAGAGCCATGATGTGGTAGGATATGATGATGACCCGATAGAGTTTGACGCATACAAAGCTTCGTCCAGAAACGAAGAGGTTCCCGCAGAGGTTGTATCCAAAGCCGGCGGTTCAAGCTACAGCAACTTCGATACAGCGGCAACTATGTACAGTTATACTCCTGATCCCGTTGAAAATGTTGCATTTGAAGTACAAACATATGCAGGCAGAATAGAGGGCGGAGATTTCCGTCATGAGTTCAATGACGAGGTAGATGATTTGCTTTATGACCGCGACCCGGTTCTTGGAAAAGCTCTTCAGGAATACAAATCGACAATTGTGACCACCTATACATCTGCGGGCAGCTATCCTTCAACTGAAGGAGAAGTGCCGCAGCCAAGACCTACGGTTGAGCCTGTTCCGACGGTTGACCCGAATGCTCCGACAGCTACGCCAAAGCCGACAACCGCGCCGGTTATCAAAGCTGAAGCTAATACGGTATGGAATTTTGGCGAAGAACCGTTTACTGTAACTGAAGGTGAATCAAAGCATCCTCATACTCAGTATTTCCCTGCGGGAGGAACAGACACAAAGGGCAACCAGCGTTACAGTATAACAAGCACTTCAATCACAGCAGAGAAGTTTGGCGGTCTTACGTTTAAAACTTCAGGAACTTTGGAAGATCAGTATCAGTCGTCATCAAAGACCTTTGAGGACGGCTTTGAGGGTACGTGGCAGTTAAAGAGCGGAGGCGCAGGCAGCGCGTCGGATAAGGTGTTTACGTTCATACCTGCGGAAGCCGGAAAGGTTACTGTTTACGCAAGAAGCGGAAGTAGCACAAAAGACGCAAAGCTTACAATATCACAGGGAACAAATACAAGCACGCTGACGCTTGTCAATACAGCAAGCGAAGCTGCAAATCCGCCGATTCTTGAAATGGTTGTTACAGCCGGTGAACCAGTAAAGATTTATTCTGACGGAAACACGGGATATTACGGAATTGTGTATTCAGGAGAAAATCTTGAATATAATATAGCATCTGCCTCAGCCGAAGAATCGGGCAGCACACCGAAAATAAGTGCAGCAGTTGAGTATACCGGAACAGAAGCTGTACCGCCTGAAGGCAGACTTATCGTTGTAAAGTACAGCTCTGACGGCTTCATGACAGATTTTGCAGTATGTGATACTCCGGTAATCGGTGAAGGTGTCTATGAAATTGAAAACTTTGCTGCGTCTGACGGAGAAAAAGTCAAGTTGTTTATATGGAGCGGATTCGATAATCTTGTTTCGCTCAGCAGAGCTTTCAGTTTATAAAAGTAGTATGATATGAACAATCGGGCTGATGCGTTTATATACGTATCAGCCCTTGAGTTTGTAATATAAATTATAGTTTGACGAGCACAAACCTTTTAGGAAAAGGTTTAAAAATCTAAATT
>CAJKEB010000086.1 GCA_905198865.1 uncultured Eubacteriales bacterium | reverse complement strand
TGAAAGTTTTAGCCTTTATAATTGTACAAGAACATATAAAGGTGCTATTCAACTTTTAGATTTTTTCAAAGAAGTTGAAATCATTAATCTTGACTATGATTTAGGAACTAAAGAAACAGGACTCGATATTTTAAAATACATTTATGAAAATAAAATACCTGTAAAACATATTATTATTCACTCAACAGATCTTCAAGGTGTTTCCTTGATGGAAAAATATATCAAAGAACACTTTAAAGATGTTTTATATACTTATAGCGGACATTAAGGAGATTATCAATGGAAAATACTTATGTTATTTCTGATGTTCACGGAAGATATGATTTACTAAAAGAAATGGTTGATGAGTGCATGAATTTAAATAAAGATACAATTATTTTATTAGGAGATTATATAGATGGTGATGCAAAGTCTAATTCTTATTTAACTCTCCAATACATTTATCAACTAACAAAAAAATATAAAGATCATGTTATTGTTTTAAAAGGAAATCATGAAGAATGGTTTTGTCATTTTGTTTTACAGTATTCATGTGTTTTAAAAACATACGTAACACCTGAACCTTCTACAATCCAAGATTTTATGACACCTTATGATTATAATGAGTTAATACATAGTGCTAAAAGAAAAAGTAAAAATTATGCTGAATTTGTGGATTATATCAATGAAATGAAAAGATACTATTTACTTGAATTTCATATCACAGCCGATGCTTGAAAATGTAATATACACCTGTCCCGAATGTCGCTGTGAATCTAATTTGTTCAGCAAAATTGTGCGCTGCGAATTGAATTACCGCCGCCACAAGCTCTCAATATCCAGACAAATCGACGACACAAAAGCGCTTTTGTCCGTCTCATGGCTCAAGGGAACGGTGAGCGTAAATTTTCCTATGTACGAGGAGCTTACATTTAACTTCAAAAACGGTCACACGTTCGTGCGGCTTCTGGACAGAAACGGGGCGGCAATTGCAACATGCGATGTCACCGAGCGAAAGGAGCTTTTGCAGGATAGCTTTTTTGCAAGATTATTGGGGTGTAATAAAAGAGTCGTTCGCCTTGTCAAAAAATTTTTTGTCTGCGAATGGCAGTCAAAACTGCCTTTTAAAACATCGGAGCTCAATCTGACAAAGTTCATACTTTTAACCGAGTTTATAGGATACCCGAAGATTTTCTATCATTCGATACCGTATGCAATCGGGACGCACAATATATCCGCATTGTTTAAGTGCAGGCGCAGGGCTCTGCACCAAGCTCAACAAATCGAACAGCGGTATAAATCCATATCGTGGATGCAGGCAAAGAGCATAAGAAAAATTATTCTTTCAAACCCGGCATTTTTATTCTACGAAAATGAATGCGAGGCTCTCTCCGAAATCTTTGTCAACGTAAATCTGTTCCGCTCGGTTTTGTGTATGCCCGATATTTTTACGGTTCTCGACAGACTCAACGAAAATCGCGGCACACTTGACTTTTTGCGTGATTATGCCGCCGTTAAAGGTGAAATGTCGTTGAAACGCGAGATGATGACCTCACCATTTTATTTAAATGAGTACGCCTTCCGTTACGGCGGTTTGAGCGACCGAGCGAAAGTGCACGAGAGAAAACAATGGAAAAACGGTATTTCAATAAAGGATATATATAAATTTGACACCGCAAGAGTATCACTTCCCGTCTTCTCTTGTGATATCGGGATACCCGATTGCGTCGTATACGGATTTCATTTTTTCCGTCTCGGCTCCGAAAGCGACTATTTTGAAGCTTCAAACAAGCTGAATAATTGTCTGCGCTTTTTCCTGGATCGCTCCGACATGGCCGATAATAACCCTGTCATATGTGTATCTAAAGGCGAGAAGTTAGTCGCCGCGATAGAGGTGCACGGCAAATCAATTGTGCAAGCTTCCGGATATTCAAACAGACCGCTTGAGTATGACCCATATTTATACAAGGCATATACCCGTTGGTGCAAAAAATACGGCTTGCACGAGGGCGAAATATGAAAGAATCCCGACACGCAAGCCCGATTCACACAAGGAATAATAAAACGGTTCGGTTTATTAAAAGCCGAACCGTTTAATTCATATAAACTCGCTTATCGGGATCTTATTGATATCTCTGCCTTTTTCATCTTTGAAGAAATCTTTTCTTCCGGTGCTTTCATAATCCCACAACACGGTAATGTTATCTATCCGCACAGCATTCTCACGGACGAATCTTTTGATGACGGCCGTCCAGTCAAATCCACTGCCGGAAACGCGAAAAAACATATCGCGGCAGTCCTCAACAGTGTCGTACATCCCGCCCAATCTGGCTCGCAAAAACTCGTCGTTCAGAGCTTCGATAACAAGCGAATTTAGTTCTCGGACATTCATATTAATCCCGGTCGGCAATTTATCGGCAACCGCCAAGACAAAATCGGCAGTCAGAAAATTATACTGTTTGTCCTCAATATCAATCATGAGATCGTGCACGGTATCCCCGTTGTAACCCGGGTACTCATGTCCGGAGTCTCCACGGTTCAAACCCTCGGCGTATGCCGATATGAGATTCAATATCAAACATTTCGTCCCGCACCGTGCCGTGTGTTTATACAGCCACTCTGCGGCATAGAGCGTGTCCTCCGCATCCTCACTGTCTGCGTAATAGTGACTGGTGCACGCAAAAGCCTTGCCATCCTGTCTTATCATCCACGCCGTTTCTCTGTTCATAACATTCCTCCTTTGATGCATTATACCAAACTCAATGCGTCAAAATCGGGACAAAAAACTGGGGATAAATTAAACAAAGCAGCAAGAATAAATCTTGCTGCCCTGGGATTTGTCTTTTTACAGACCTGTTCAATTATTTAATCAAGCGACTCCAAAATTTTTTCAATGGCCTCCGTATTGATTTTCTTTCTGTCCCCTTTTACGGCAACAGTCATATTGCATCTTCTGAAAATATACTTTGCGGCGTCGATTATCTGCTCCTTAGTTACTCTGAACCTGCCGTAAAATTCATCCGAATAATCTATCGGCTGCGTTTTTAATATATGGTTGTAGTAAGCCATATTCCAATTCAAATTATCCGGATTATCCAAATCCAGTTCCCAATTAAACATCTCATAATTAAGATTCGCTTCAAAGTTAAACCGACCGTCTTTTGCCGCATTTAACAACTCGACAACCGTTTTGAAAACGTCCTCAATCTTATTTCTGTCAACTTCAAAGCTGAAGTTAATATTGCCTATATTGTCGTACTGCTCAAAAGTGCTGTCGTATGAATAAATAATAGGATTGTCCTCGGACAGATAATTATACACCAACGCTTTATCGCCATTGAACAGCAATGCATAAAGTAAATCATAGACTCCGCCCGGATATTTTGAACAATCAACATCAAATCCTATCTGAATATAGTGCCAATAATTATTTTTGATCCAAATTTTCTTTTCCCTATGAAAGAACTCGTCATTAACGGTAACTGTATTCGTAAAGCCAGGATTACTTTGGCAAATATCAAGCTCACTGATTTTTTTATTCAGGGCGTCGAGATTCTTATCAGAGATATTGCCGGTCGCATATACAAAACAATTACCGGCAGAAAGCACCTTTTGTCTGAACTCGTTTATTTTCTTGACAGAAACTCTGTCAACTGTTTTACAATAGCCCAATACTATCTTTTCAACTTCGCTGTTTTTCCAAACTATGCTGTCAAAATAAAAATCGAGTGAACTGCGCCGATCTTTTTCTCTGATTTCGGCTTTGATCCGTCCTTTCTCATTATTGAAATCATGCGAGGTCAGCTTGATTTCGTCAAACAATCCGCATAAAATCTCAATGGCAAAATCAAATTCATGCCTTGGACCATCTATAGTAAAACGTACAAACTCTTTATAAGTACAGCCTCTCAAGCTCAAGCCGTGTGTAGCAATAAGTTCATAAAAATTTTCGTATTTATCTTTAAGATTTCTGAAAACGACATGTTCAAAAAGATGGCTGATGCCGTTATTGGACAAGTCTTCAAAAATGCTGCCGGCTCTCACATATAGCGACAAGCAGAAGCTTCTGAGATTCGGATTTGTCAAAGAATATATAGAAATACCGTTGACCGAAGCCGAGTGTTCGTTCATACATAATCACCTCTTTATACAATGATTATATACTATTAGCTTCAATTTCGCAATATAGTAATTGGGTTGAGCCAGCCATTGTCTGGTTGCGTATACAGCTGATGGTGTTCGAGCGGCTTATGTATCGCTAAGCCGTTTTGGACTCGAACCAACGACGCATACGGTCAGAAGCATAGTCGCCTTGCTTGGGGCGCTCGCAATGCTCGTCGTTTCTTCCTGCTCAGAGCACCGCTTCATCTGCCGCAGGCAGCGCGGTGCTCCGAGCCAGTTAACAGTGGTTGTGACGCGAATATCAAACAGTGTCATTTGATTCCATGCAGTGTAGAACCGTGATTTTTCCCATATAACGCAATTAATAAACGGTTCGCGTGGTGCGAAAAATCGCTAAATAATAATAGTGTTAGACAATTGTTAGACGGTTTGCTTGCTGTTGTTTTATATAGCGGAGTGGAGCAGTTGGTAGCTCATTAGGTTCATGCCCTAAAGGTCGTGGGTTCAAGTCCCGCCTCCGCAACCAATATCCCGTGTGCATCCTTGGCTCAATGGTAGAGCGGCTGCCTTGTAAGCAGCGGGTTGCGTGTTCGAGTCACGCAGGATGCTCCAAAAATCCAAGCGCGAGAAGTTAAGTATCGGGCGTTCCGGGACGAATCGGGCGCACAAGTTTGCGGACGGTAAAACGACGGCTGACGAAAAGACGTGACTTGGATTTTAACTTAGGTTATCAAAAGGCTCATTCGCCTTTGTATAGGAAGCGTTACGACGTTTCCTTAGTTTTACAAATACCGCCCATATGGGCGGTTCAATTAGACAACTCCATTTTGTCGGCTGCTTGCAAGCGGCTTCAAAATTTCATTCCTCCTTAAGCAGAACTTTGGGCGGGTATTATGCAAGCGATATCCGCCCGAGTCCTGCAATACAGCGCTTTGGTGTAAGGGCAAGCACATCATCTGCGGCGGCACAACTTCGTCCATCGCCGCCAAATATCT
>CAJKEB010000085.1 GCA_905198865.1 uncultured Eubacteriales bacterium | reverse complement strand
AGGCGGCTGCGCACCTATCGTGGCGGCAAGCCGCCCTACCGCAGTTTGCATTACCTCATTTTGCTAATGCGGTATTATGCCGCCATACCGTAGGGGCGGCAATCTGCCGCCCGCGGGCGGATACTATCCGCCCCTACAAATGCACTCGGTATGAAAAATGCGTTTCACATATCATATTGTGCTGCGCACAAGGCAACTGCTCGCCTGTGACCGAACCCGCAGGGTTCGTATGCGCCATACCAAGCGTTTTCACCCGAAGTAGCTAATGTCAATAACACACTCGCCGAAGGCGATTTAATATGTTATTGACTTTAGTTACTGTATTGCATACGCTTGATTCTAGCATACCACATCAAAGATGTGGGTCACAGTAATAAAATGTTTACATATACTTAACTTTTATAGCCTTGTTTGGGCTTGATTTTTTTGGAAAATGCTATATAATTAATCAATATAAATATTAAAGATATATATTAACACATTGATTGGTAAAAAAGAGGTGTTTGTTATGGACACAGAAAATATTACAAGTACCGTATTTGATGAGAATAACGGACTGACCTCGAGGCAGGTTACTGAGAGGTTTGAAAGAGGCGACTTCAATGAAGCCGTGGATTCGTCAACGAGAACATACGGTGAGATAGTAAAGAGCAATGTCTTTACGTATTTCAACCTGATATTTGCCGTATTGGCGGTGCTTTTGTGTCTTGTCGGTTCGTTCAGGGATCTGACATTCCTCGGTGTAATATTCTTCAATACAATAATCGGTATTATTCAGGAGTTCCGCTCAAAGGCTGCGCTTGATAAGCTGAAAATATTAAGCGAGCCGAAAGCGAATGTTATCCGTGACGGCAAGAGTACATCTGTACCGGTCGAAAAGCTCGTACTTGACGACTTGGTCGAGTTTTCGGCGGGGAATCAGATACCTGCCGATGCGGTTGTTGTCTCCGGTACGGCACAGCTCAACGAGGCTCTGATAACAGGAGAGTCTGAGGAAGTGGAGAAAAAGCCCGGAGATGAGCTTCTGTCAGGTAGTTTTGTCGTATCGGGAAGCTGCAAGGCGCGGCTTACTCGTGTCGGAAAGAATTCATACGTGTCAAAGCTGACTTTGCAGGCGACCGAGGACAAGCGTACAGAGCAGTCCGAGCTTATTCGCTCGCTTGATAAGCTGGTTAAGATAGTCGGAGTTATTATTATTCCGATTGGTCTGATATTGTTTATTCAGCAGATGTTTTTCACGGACGCCGGATTCAGAGAGAGTGTTACGGGAATGGTTGCCGCGGTAATCGGTATGATACCGGAGGGACTGTATCTGCTGGCGAGCGTTGCCATGGTTGTCAGTATTATGCGTCTTGCGCGCAAGCAGGTTCTCGTACGCGACATGAAGTGTATAGAAACTCTTGCCAGAGTAGACGTGCTTTGCGTTGACAAGACCGGAACCATAACCGAGACCGAAATGAAAGTAGATCGGCTTGTTTGTGTCGAGGGGAACGACCATGACTGCGTAAACACACTGCTCAGTAATGTTGTTGCGGCAATGGACAGTGATAACATCACAATGGAGGCAATGAAGGAGTTTTTCGTATCAACAACCGGTGCAAAGCCTGATAAGGTAATCCCGTTTTCGTCACAGTTCAAGTACAGCGGAGCGGTTATGGGCGGTCAGAGCTATGTCATAGGTGCGCCGGAGTTTGTGTTAAGAGACGATTTTGATAAATATAAGGACATAGTGAACGACTTCGGACAGGAGGGCTTTCGCGTCCTGGTGTTTGCAAGATACAGCGGCGAACCGGACGGAAAACAGCTCACTGAAAAGGCAAAGCCGTTGGGCTTTGTTCTTATGGCAAATCCAATCCGTCCTACAGCAAAGGAAACTTTTGAATATTTTGCCGAGCAGGGCGTAGAGGTTAAGGTTATATCTGGCGATAATCCCGTTACCGTTTCGCGTGTTGCAGGTGAAGCAGGTATTAAAAACGCCGAGAGATATGTAGACGCAACAACACTGACGACTGATGAGGATATAAACAGAGCGGTTGAAGTGTATAATGTGTTCGGACGAGTTGTCCCGGAGCAGAAGCGCCAGATAGTGCGCGCGCTTCAGGCACACGGCAGGACGGTCGGAATGACCGGCGATGGTGTCAATGATGTACTGGCGCTTAAAGAGGCGAATTGCAGTATTGCGATGGCGTCCGGCAGTGAGGCGGCGTCACAGGTGTCACAGCTTGTGCTGGTCGATTCAGATTTTTCAAAGATGCCGTCGGTCGTTGGCGAGGGCAGGCGAGTGGTTAACAATATCGAGAGGTCGGCAAGTCTGTTCCTGGTCAAAAACATATTCTCGCTCTTGCTCGCGCTGTTCTCAATGGTTGCGGTAAACGCATATCCTATGAAGCCGTCACAGATTTCGCTTATTGCGATGTTTACGATTGGAGTACCGGCGTTCTTCCTGTCGCTTGAACCGAACAGGTCGTTAATCAAAGGAAAATTCCTGACGAATGTTTTCTCAAAGGCGGCGCCTGCGGGAATAACCGACTTCCTGATTGTCAGCGGGCTTGTGATATTTTGTAATGTTTTTAATGTTGACTCCGACTGCGTTTCGACAGCGTGTACTATCCTGGTGTCGCTTGTCGGATTTATGATACTTTATCGGATTATGAAGCCGATGACGGTGTGGCATTGGATACTATATATTGCTATGATTTGCGGCTGGCTGTTCTGCGCAATATTTGTGAGCTGGCTGTTCGCAATAACGGAAATGAACGCACAGTGTATAATGCTCCTGGTGGTATTTGCTCTGGCAGCCGACCCGCTGCTGAGGTATCTCAGCATGATTGCTGAGAAGTCGTTCTGGAAATCAAAGCTTGACAAGCTCAGCTCAATCGTTCACAGAAATAAGTAAAGGCGCAGACTGACCGCCCGGAATCGGGTCAGGCGTTGCTCAGATTTAAAAAGAATAAATTAAGGTGGAAGATTTTGGAGAGAAAATTTACATTTAATATAAATGATGAATACAATAACAAGGAAATTAAATGGATTTTAAAAAATGTTTTGCACTGCTCGTTAAATATAATTACAAAATTAAAAAAGGGCGATTTTGTGATATTGAACGGAAAAAGAGCGACAGTAAGAGAAAAAACATTTTCCGGGGATTTGCTGGAGATAATCTTACCATCTGAAAACAGCGAAAATATTCAGCCGAATGCCGATATAAATTTTAAGGTGTTATATGAAGATGAGGATATTTTGGCTGTCGATAAGCCGTCAGGCATTCCTACGCATCCCTCGATAAATCATTATACCGATACGCTTGCAAACGGCGTTATGAATTATTTCGGCAATAATTTCACTTTCAGGGCTGTGAACAGATTAGACAGAGAAACCGGCGGTGTCGTTCTTATTGCAAAGAATATTCTTTCGGCTCATATCCTTTCTGAGCAGCTTAAAAACAGAGAAATTAAAAAGGTTTATTATGCCATAACAGAAGGGGTACCCGAAAAAGAAAGCGGAACAATATCGGCGCCCATTGCAAGAGAGCAGGAAAGTATAATAAAAAGATGTGTAAGGCAAGACGGAAGATACGCCGAAACAAACTATAAGGTATTGAAAAAGAACAAAGAATATGCCTTGGTTATGGCTGAACCCGTAACAGGACGTACACACCAAATACGGGTTCATCTTTCCTATATCGGCTGTCCGCTTTTTGGGGATAGGCTATACGGAAGCAGTAAGGTTAATGAGAGAGTGCGGCTTCACTGCAAAAAGCTTATTTTCCGTCATCCGATTTCTGATGAAACAGTGATGGTTGAAAGTGATATTCCGCCGGATTTTAACGTTTTCTGATTTTTCAATTATTATTCTTTCACCCATCATTGACAATTGAACAAAATTTTTTAGAAAAATTTATTAAAACCTCTTGACAAACCTGAAATAACTTGGTATACTAATAAAGTCGCAAACGCGGGTGTAGTTCAATGGTAGAATCTCAGCCTTCCAAGCTGATTGCGTGGGTTCGATTCCCATCACCCGCTCCAGATTATAACCGTCATTTGGCGGTTATAATTTTTACGCGCCTGTAGCTCAGCTGGATAGAGCAACTGCCTTCTAAGCAGTGGGCCAGGGGTTCAAGTCCCTTCAGGCGCGCCATTTTTTTATTTGGTGGGTATAGCTCAGTTGGCTAGAGCGCCAGATTGTGGCTCTGGAGGTCAAGGGTTCGATTCCCTTTACCCACCCCACAATATACTGGGCCGTCGTCAAGCGGTAAGACACAGCACTTTGACTGCTGCATTCGTAGGTTCGAATCCTGCCGGCCCAGCCAAAGTTGTTTTTTTAATAGATGTATATGACTCATTAGCTCAGTTGGCAGAGCACTTGACTTTTAATCAAGGTGTCCGGGGTTCGACTCCCCGATGGGTCACCAAATTATGCAGTATCCGAAAACATCATATTTATTGATATGTTTTTATGTCAGTTAGTTACATTTTCGGATATTTAAGACGGGGTTATACACTCCGTCTTTTTTTATTTATGTTCTTTATCTTATTTCCTCTGCTTCTGCCTTTATCCAAGCGATTAATTTATTTAGTCAATCTATACAAATTATACACCCGTTTTTTGTTTAATATTTTTATATAAAAGACTTGACATACCACGAATTTATCAACCAAAGCATTGTTGGACAGTGATAACGCTGATAAGGCTAAATAGTTGACTGTTGAAGTTATCAGTGAAGCAAAAAGAAAAGGCTCCGACCAGTAAACAGCCAGAGCCAAAACCCACAAACAAACGGGCGGTACTTGCCGCCGCCTGTTTAGTTTATTATATCAAAGGCAAGTTAAAAAGTCAAGCAAGGATTGATATTATGGCAACATTTACGGATATTATTGAACTATATAAAAAAAGCGGATTATCGCAGCGGCAATTTAGCGAAATGTTAAATATTCCTTTACGTACATGGGAAAGCTAGGAGCGTAATCTACGCACTCTGATTATCGTCATAGTTGTCAATAAACGCAGTTTCGACGAGAATAGCGGGCATATTTGTGTTTTTGATAACAGCAAGATTAGCAGCCTTTACACAGGATATAATAGCAAACGGATTATTAAGTCATAAGACTTATAACCAGATGGCAGAAGAGCTTGCCGGGGTTCAGAACAATTCGCAGTATAACGCAAGCCGCCTTGTGC
>CAJKEB010000084.1 GCA_905198865.1 uncultured Eubacteriales bacterium | reverse complement strand
TCCTGTAAGGAGACACGATAGAGCGCTCGGGGCGGAGGCGGCGAGCGCAATTGGGGGGGGCGAATAATACTTACAAACTATAATTTCCCCTAATTCTTATCAAACCCAGAATTCATCCATGCTTATATCTTAACCCTTGGGTTAAACACCCGCTCATGCTCGTCAAGCGCATATCTGTCGGTCATACAGGATATGTAATCACAAACTATTCTTGCCCTTGCGGTTGCTTCATTCAAATCGTTATATCCGTCAATCTCGCCGAAATTATCAACCTTATACTTCTGCTCCGGCGGCAGCAGACTCGGATTTTCAAAGAAAGCGTCATAAAGCTCACTTACAACCAATTCCGCCTTGGCGTCCATCATCTGAACGGTTGACGTGCAGTATACACATTTGGTGACAAAGTCTTTAAGACACTTAAACAGCCTCTTTGTATTTTCATCAAAAGCCACAATCGAAACTCCCTCCGCTGCCAAACGCTTAACGTCGTTCAGCTCCGAAACGTTCCTGTCAATCAGGCTTTGATACGTACTCTCTGTAAGTCTCTGAACAAACCAATGTATAAGCTCTGAAATAAACAAATTGCTGTTCTGCCTGTCATATGATATAAGGATTCCTGTTTCGTCCTCAAGCCGTTCCCGTATCTCTCTGAACCTTCGCATAATATCCGAGTTTCCGAGGCAGTTGCGCGACAGTATTCCGGACTTAATCCCGTCGTCTAAGTCATGGCATGTATATGCCACTGTATCTACGATTTTAACTATCTGCCCCTCCAGACTTCCGCAGGGTATACCCGGCATAAGCTCAGGGTACCGGCCGCTTCGGTCATTATTGTGCTTGAACATTCCCTCGCGCACCTCGTGTGTCAAGTTCAGTCCGTTATAAACCTGCGGATTGCGGTTTTCTAAAAACTGAACCACTCTTACGCTCTGCTCATTGTGATAGAACTCCGGCAAGCCGACCTCTGAGAACTTCTTGCTGAACACCTTTTCCGCCGCGTGACCGAATGGCGTATGCCCCAAATCGTGACCCAGCGCGATTGCCTCAGCTAAATCCTCATTGAGGGCAAGCGACTTTGAAATGCCCCTTGCAAACTGAGCAACCTCCAGCGAATGCGTCAGACGTGTTCTGAAGTGGTCGCCCTCATGATTGACAAACACCTGCGTCTTGTACATCATTCTGCGAAACGCCTGAGAATGAATAATCCTGTCCCTGTCACGCTGAAAGTCAGCACGGTTTTCTGTATCCCGTGCCGCTTCGGTATATATACGGCTGTTGTCTATCGGCGTCTTTGTCGCATAAGGCGCAAGTATCGAAGCATACGCCGCTTCAATATCATCTTTATATCTTAAAATCGGTCTTTGTTCCATTTTTTCACTCCCCTAAGCCTAAATTCAGTCATAGTTATATTACAATAAGGCTCAAAAAAAGTCAAGATAATGCCAACGCATTTCTTCTTTCAGTCAGTTCCTCCAGAACACGCATTACGCCGTTGTCATCGTTGCTTGATGTGATGTGCTTGGCGGCACTTTTTATCTCGTCCACGGCGTTGCCCATTGCATAACTTTCACCGCATTCCAAAATCATCTCGTAATCGTTCATGTAGTCGCCGAAGCACATACACTCTTCTCGCTTAAAGCCGTAAATCTCACGAATTCGTTTTATCGCCGCCCCTTTTGAAACGCCGGGCTTCATTATGTCTGCCCAGCTTGCTCCGGAAATTACTACCTCCGCTTTTCCCTCATACTCAGGCAGAGCCTTTTTCACATTTTCGTATGGATTCTGATTGTCGAATATAGCAATTTTTAAAATCCGGTTCTCATCGCAAAGCAAAGTCAGGTCATCAACCAATTCAAAACGCTTGTAATACATTTTAGTATTAAATTCAAAGTCCGGGTCGGAATTATCCTCGCCGTATGCGCCGTCGGTGCAGCAGAGTATTGCAGAGGCGGTCGGTATACTGCGCACACGGACTATTATATCCTTTGCCGTTTCGGGTTCGAGACATTCGTGTGACACCACTTTGCCCTTATCAATAATCATTGCTCCGTTCTCGACAATATACATCAGCTCGCGGCCGAGAGCCTTAAACTGCTCCTCTACCGTATAATACTGTCTTCCGCTTGCCGGGGCAAAGATTATTCCGCTTTGGCTGAGCCTGTCAATCATTTCGCCAAGCCCGTCAGGGAAATTCTTTTCGGAATCCAACAGCGTTCCGTCCAAATCTGTTGCAATAAACTTAATCATTAACTTCACCTATCCGCAATAATATATTCTATAGATATATTTTCATTTTATATTTTGTGTTATTCGGTGTCAACGGGTTTGATACAAAAATTTACGTAAAATCCGTTTGAAACAACGGGTATATTTTTTACAATATTAACCGAAATTAACCGACTTGACAAAAAATTTGCAAATTCGTATTGACGATTTAAGTTTTTAAGTTTATAATATATAAGTTATAATTTTGTACTATTTAATTTAAACACAGTAAAATATAAAAAATTAGCATATATTTTGGAGGAAAGAATTATGAGTAGAGTTTACAACTTTTCAGCAGGTCCTTCGATGCTTCCTCTGGAAGTTCTCAAGAAGGCACAGGAAGAAATGCTTGACCAGGGCGGCAGCGGTCAGTCTGTTATGGAAATGAGCCACAGAAGCTCAGAATATCAGGCAATAATCGACAAGGCGGAGGCTAGCTTCCGTGAAATCATGAATGTTCCGGATAACTATAAGGTACTGTTCTTACAGGGCGGCGCTTCAACACAGTTTGCTATGGTTCCGCTGAACCTCGGCAACAAGTCAAAGACTGCGGATTACGTTACAACAGGTCAGTGGGCAAAGAAGGCTCTCGCTGAAGCAAAGCGCTATATCACAGCGAACGAAATCGCTTCAAGCGCAGACAAGACATTCACATACCTTCCGGATGTTGACAAGAGTATGCTTACCCCCGGTGCTGACTATGTACATATTACATACAACAACACTATCTACGGCACACATTACAACACAATGCCGGACTTCGGCGACGCAACTGTAGTTACCGATATGTCATCATGTATCCTGTCTGAGGAGGTTGACTTTACAAAATTCGGTCTGGTTTACGCCGGCGCTCAGAAGAACATGGGTCCCGCAGGTGTAACTATTGTTGTTGTTCGTGACGACTTGATCGGCAACGCCGCAGACATCACACCTACAATGCTCAACTATGAAACACACGCAAAGAACGGTTCAATGTTCAACACACCGCCGACATACGGTATTTATATCTGCGGTCTTGTGTTTGAGTGGATAAAGAACATGGGCGGCGTAAAGGTTATGCACGAAAAGAACGTAGAAAAGGCAAAGGTTCTCTATGACTTCCTTGACAACTCAAAAATGTTCAAGGGTACAGTTGTTCCTAAGGATCGTTCGCTCATGAACGTACCGTTTGTTACTGACAGCGACGAGCTTAACGCAAAGTTCATTTCAGAGTCAAAGGCTCAGGGCTTTGTTAACCTCAAGGGTCACAGAACAGTCGGCGGTATGAGAGCCAGCATCTATAACGCTATGCCTATCGAAGGCGTAAAGGCTTTGGTTGACTTTATGACTAAGTTTGAAAAGGAGAATTCATAATGTATAAAATTCAGACGTTAAACAAGATTTCAAAAAAGGGTCTCAGCGTTCTCGGCAAGAATTACGATATATCTGACGAGTGCGAAAATCCTGACGGCATTATCCTCAGAAGCTACAAGATGCACGACATGGAGCTTCCGGAAAGCCTGAAGGCGGTTGCAAGAGCAGGTGCCGGCGTTAACAACATCCCGATTGACAAGTGCAGCGAAAAGGGTATTGTTGTGTTCAACACACCGGGCGCAAACGCAAACGCCGTTAAGGAGCTTGTTATCTGCGCTCTGCTTCTTTCATCAAGAAAGATTGTTCAGGGTATAGAGTGGGCAAAGACTCTTAAAGACGAGGGCGACCAGGCAGGAGCTTTGGTTGAAAAGGGCAAGTCAAACTTTGTCGGCCCTGAAATCGAGGGAAAAACTCTCGGCGTTATCGGTCTCGGTGCAATCGGTGTTAAGGTTGCTAACGCAGCACATCACCTCGGCATGAACGTTGTTGGCTTTGACCCGTATTTGTCTGTTGACGCAGCATGGCACCTGACAAGATTTGCCGAAAAGGCAAACAGCCTTGAAGATTTGCTTGCTGTATCGGATTATGTAACAATCCATGTTCCAGCAACTCCATCAACAAAGGGCATGATTAACTCAGAAGCATTCGCAAAGATGAAGAAGGGCGCAAGACTGCTCAACTTCTCAAGAGATACACTTGTAGACAGCAATGATGTTCAGGAGGCGCTCGCTGACGGAACACTCTCTGCATACATCACAGACTTTGCCACAGCTGAACTGCTTAACAATGACAAGGTTATCTGCATGCCTCACCTCGGTGCTTCAACACCTGAGAGCGAAGAGAACTGCGCTGTTATGGCTTCTGAAGAAATCAAGGACTTTTTGGAAAACGGAAACATCAAAAACAGCGTTAACTATCCGGCATGTGACATGGGCGAAAAGAGCGGCGTGCGTATCACAATCGCACACAAGAACATACCCAATATGCTTAAGCATATCACAGATATGATTGCTTCAAAGGGCATTAACATCGACAACATGCTCAACAAGAGCCGCGGCGACTATGCTTATACAATGCTTGATCTGACAGACAAGATTGACCCGGCTGTTGAGAGTGAAATCGAATCAATCGACGGAGTAATTAAAGTTACACTGCTGTAATTGTGACCCACATTTTTGATGTGGTATACTCAGACTATGAGTTGACAATAATGTAAGTAAGGTCAATAACTAAGATGCACATTATGATCCACATCTTTGATGTGGTATGCTCAAACTAAAATCCCGCAAAGCCGTGCGCTTTGCGGGAAGAGGAGCAAACTCGGAGCGTAAAGCAAATCCTGCAAAGCAGGATTTGTGATTAGCGAAGAGATTTTTTGCGGCGCAGCCGCACAGGATCCAGAAAAGCCGTGTGCTTTGCTGGAAGAGGAGCAAACTCGGAGCGTAAAGCAAATCCTGCAAAGCAGGATTTGCGATTAGCGAAGAGATTTTTTGCGGCGCAGCCGCACAGGATCCAGCAAAGCCGTGCGCTTTGCTGGAAGAGGAGCAAACTCGGAGCGTAAAGCAAATCCTGCAAAGCAGGATTTGCGATTAGCGAAGAGATTTTTTGCGGCGCAGCCGCACAGGATCCAGCAAAGCCGTGCGCTTTGCTGGAAGAGGAGCAAACTCGGAGCGTAAAGCAAATCCTGCAAAGCAGGA
>CAJKEB010000083.1 GCA_905198865.1 uncultured Eubacteriales bacterium | reverse complement strand
TCATCGTCAATTATGTAATCAAATCCGTACTTTGCTGACACATCGGCAGTTTTAATGTCAACGACTGATTCAACGGAGGTATTTCCCTCACGGAAAACCGTAAGGATATACCTGCCTCTTTCCTCAACCTCAGACTGCACGGTTCCCATCATGACGTATGACAAGGCTTCGTCATACTCCACGTCCTCCAGCTTCTGTACTTCAAGCAATATTGCCTCTTCCTCGGCAAAAACCGGCAATACCGGAAGTAAGCCAACCAGCATCGCTGCTGTCAAAAGTACACTGATAATTCTTTTCACGATAAACATCTCCTTCTAAATATATTTATTTTTCATTGCATTTATTATAAAAGTCACAGCTTCATACCGCATATTACGTCATAGAGCAATTCATCATTCACGGCGCATGCGAAAAACTTGATAAAGTATGCTCAACGCTTTTAAGCGTAACCGGCTTAAGCAAGTAATCGTTTGCATTATACCGCCACGCATCAATGGCATAATCGGAAGTGTCCGCAAGGAAAACAACCTTTGACGCTTTGTTGCGCTCACGCAGCGCTGAGACAAGTCTGAAGCCTGTAACTCCCCGCATCACGACCTCGGTAAAGCACAAATCAACAACAGCCTTATCTGACCGGATAAACTCCAACGCTTCCGCCGGGTCTGAAAAAGCAATGATATCACTGTCAGGATAACACTCTGCAACGCAGCTTTTCAGATTTCTCATATCATCGTCATTATTTTCAACCAGCATTATCATCAACTCAGATCGCTCCTTTCTTAGTTTAAATATACATAATTAACTCAATGATTAAGTCATTACTATCAAGTTAATACATATTATAAACAACAAAGGACATCAAAAGGACACAAAACCGGGGAGAATTTCAAAATTTCTACTAAATTCACAAAATTCTCTGCCTGCTCTTGTGTAATTATTACAAATTCTCATTGTCCTTGGTATTATACACTGCAAAGGACACACAAAAAAGCAGCAAGAGAAATTTCTCCTGCAGCCGGTATATATCTGTTAAATTTTACTTGTTTTTCTAATTTTTACTTCGCTCTGCTTTTATATTTTACTTCTCTCTGCTTCCATCTTAACATATTTACCTGTGGTAAACTCCGCCCATGAGTAATTCGTCATATATTCGCCGTGAAAGGAGTTGACCGCGACAGCGTCCCATTTTTCGTAATCATAAGCATCGCATTTTATCTTTGTTATGTCCAGTGCAAGATGGTTCCATGTCTTGATCAGAATATCCTCCGCTCCCGCCGCCGTTAGCGAATTTTTCAGTGAGGTAACCGTCGTTGTTGTACGGTTTTTCAATTTTCGGTCATAGGTTTCATCCTCCCATAATACTGACGCAATCTGTTCCGTCGTCACGGACGAGCCGTGGCGGTCAACCAGATATGCAAGCAGTTCTTTTGACTTTTCACGTTCAAAAGTTACAGGAACCCCGTCGACAAAAACTTCAAAATGCCCGAAGGTCTGAATCCGTATATCCCGCGGCAGTCCGGCGGGCTCCATTCGCCAGTCGGTTACCATTTCATCGAGAACCCGTTCTATCTCATGCGCCTCAACAGGCTTCATCAAATATCCCTTTGCAAACAAACCGAAAGCGTCAAGGGCGTATTCGCTGTATGCCGTACAGAAAAACAGCGTAACCTGAGGGTATATGCTTTTCAGTTGGCGTGCAAGCTCCAGACCGCTCATGCCCCGCATCTTTATATCCAAAAATGCATAAGAGAGCGTTTCACCCTGTGCCGATAAATTCTTTACCCATTCGATGGCTGAGTGAGGGCTTCTTTCGCCGTGCAGCTCGGCAGCCGGGAATACTGTTTTCAGTTCGTTCATCAGCGCGCTCAGCGCAAGCTGTTCATCATCAGCCGCTAAAATATACATTGCCGCTCCCCCCTTAATTTCTTTCTTCCGTTTCAATTCTGAATTTTATTACAGCCGTAGTTCCCTTCTCAGGTGAACTCATGATTGTCAGGCTTCCGTCACACATTTGCTCTAATCTGTTTCTTATATTCGTAATGCCTATATGAGAACGTCTGTCATCCCGGCATACAGAATTTTCTGTATCAAAGCCTATTCCGTCATCCATCACTTCAATCACGATGTTTTCAGCATCCCTGCGTGTTCTGAGCGTCAGCGTGCCGCCGTTTTCCTTTTCGCATATACCGTGCTTGACCGCATTTTCCACCAAAGGCTGTACCGTAAGCGAGGGCAGGAAGAAATCCTGTTCCTGTATATCATAGACAATGTTCAGATCATCCCCAAAGCGCAGCTTTTCCAGCTTCAGATAGTTTTCAATATGATCAAGCTCTTTTGAAAAATGGATAGGTGTACGGCTCACTAGGGAATCCATATTACCGCGCAAATATACCGCAAAATCCCCCAGAGCATCACGTGCCGCCTCTGCATCAATTCTGCAAAGCTCGCGGATAGCGTTTATAGAATTATACAGAAAGTGCGGCTGTATCTGACTGAGCATAATTGAAATACAGCTTTCGGTGAGCTGTCTTTCTTTCTCGGCAAGCTGGCGTGTAATTTCACCGTGAAACAGGACAAACACAATAATCAGAGACAGCGTTGTCGCCAAATATTCCGGCGTTGGATACCAGAAAAACTGCAGCGACATAGCCATCAGCGGAAGTACGCTGAAGGAAAGCAAAAACAGTGTTCCGCGCAGCGTCAGCGTTTTGTGATAGCGTAACACAAACGTCATTTCCCAAATGAGAGCGAATAAGTCAAACGCTCTGACAAGACCGTACAGCGGACCGTACACAAGATGCCCGCCCTCGTCATACGAGAAAAACATTCCGTTAAATGCAGAAATCACCGATAACAGTATGAATATACCGCACATTACCGCAATAATACGCGCAGGCATTGCCGACACATCCTCTCTTTCACGCACAAAACCCGTCAGGCAATAGGCATAGCTTGCCATTAAAACATAGCTGAATACCAACGACATAAGCATGAAAGCGTAAAGCAGATCAACATTCTCATTCAGACCCTCAAAAAACCAGGTTCCCGCTTCTCCAAGCTGCATGAAGATATTTGAAATCAATAAAATGATAAAGCTCTTCATGAACGGTTTTCGGCTGTTAGTATCTGTAACAGCACCTATCAGCAAAAACAGCGTAACCAATGCGGAAAACGCACATAAGCTCGCATTAAGTATGTTCATTTCATTAAAGTTCTGCATACTCATTTCTCCACTTGTGCCGATATGCCGTTTTAAGGCGTATCCGCAGATATTTCTCATTTATCATTATATATCTTTATTAATACTTACATTATACAATGCTTTATCCATAAAATCAAGACAAGAAAGTCAGCTGACACCTCTTTATGTTATTAAATGTATATAATACGAGCTTATCAGTCAATTAACTCTGTTTTTATTCTGACTTTGGGAATTTCGCACAATTTGTACTTTTCGTCTGTCTTTCCCATGCCGATGGCACGTCAGTCTTTTTCTTCTTTGGAACTGCAATCCAGTATGTAATCATTGTGCAGGATAGTATCATTCCTAAAAATATTATTATATTTTGTACCTTTTGCGGAAACGGCAATGGCTGTCTGTTTTTCCCTCCGGAATTTGCCGATTGTCCGCTCTGACGCTCGCTGCTTTGGTGTGTTTCGTCCTGCACATTTGCCTGAGCTTTATTTCCTGATGTTTTATCAGAATCATTGCCCGGAGATGTATGTTCACTGCCGCCACCTGACTGTGATGAAAAGGTTAGTGGTGATGACAACCAACGAACCTCGCTTGAGTTTACCGCACCGTATATTCCGCCGCAGAGAACTATTGCAGTTGCAACGACTGCCGCAACAACAGGCAAAGGCTTGCGGCATATGTGCAACCCGATATGCACACCTAAGAGAATGACTGACAATCCGCCGCCAAACATATGCAGCATTTTATAAATCACATTATCCGATGATATTCCGGTCAGTATTGTGTGGGATATGAGTACACCGCTTATTCCGACCAACGCAAAGCAGAGCAGCAGAAGTATATCCACAACCAGTCCGGTTTTTATAGCGGCAGGGTCTTTCAGGAATTTCTTACACATAGCCGAGGCGGTCTTGATATTTATAACAATATGTACAACGACCAGACCAATCAATATAAGTCCCGCAACCTCGTGATACTGCATACTTATAAGCTGCTTGCTGAAAAGCGTAGCCGCGAACAAGTCGGGGTAATATTTATTGTTCTTGTGCTTTCATCCCATATAACAACTGCACCCAGGTTTTCAGAAACAAATCTCAAAGGCACAAAGGTTCTCTCCCCGGTCAGACGTGCCAGTACGTCAAGCGCCACAGCTTCGCCGTTCACATACGCAGTATCGGAATTAACAGTAAGCAAAATCTCACTACGGCCGTTAACTCCGACAGTGCTTTTGCTCTCGTTCCAGCTCACATCAAAGCCTAAGCCCTCAGCAATGACTCGTATCGGAACTAAGGTTATGTCATTCTCAATATAAGGCAGAGCGTTGTCGTAATTTGTAAAATCAACTGCGTTGCCGTTGATAATAACCGTTATGCCGCCGTCCTGCTCAGCAGTTACGCCGGACATTATGCTAAGTGTAAGCATAACAGCAAGCGCAATACTTACAAATCTTTTAATCTTCATAATAAAGCACACTTCTTTGATAATAATATTATTATTTCAACAGTTGGTATTGTAATATTCATTCCTTAATTTAACCTTAAAAAATTTGTTTTATCCCTGCACACAATTTGTCCACCTTGCATATGATGATAATGTATCAAGGCAAAGGAGGCGTAACTTAATCATGTCAGAAATCATTATGTCAGGTCACGATCAGGATTCATGTAACTGCCGCCATGAAAAGAAGCATGACCATGAGATATTGGGAAGCACTCAGATAGCTGAACGCTGTGAATGTGCTCACAATCACAGATTTGCTACGGTATCGGATGTGGAAATAAAGTTTAAAGGAAGCCATGTTCACAAAGTGAACTTCCGTACCGACTCATTTGACGGACACTACCACGAATTCTCAGGTCAGACAGGTATAGCCATCCCGGTAGGCGACGGCAGACACGTCCATTATCTGAACTCAACAACAGATCCGGACGACGGCCACACGCACGAGTTCAGATTTGCTACGCTCATTGAAGACCCCATTGAGGAAAAAGATGATTGCGAAAAGAAATACTAACTTAAAAAGGAAAATATAAATTTTGGGCTGCTGCGTTACTCACCGCAGCAGCCCCTTGTTTTGCAATACAAATTATAGTTTAATTGACTCCACCTGTTTCAGGTGGAAATGCAAACTGCGGT
>CAJKEB010000082.1 GCA_905198865.1 uncultured Eubacteriales bacterium | reverse complement strand
CAGGCGACTGAGGGGGCGTACAAACTATAATTTAACCCAGCAGGTATTTTATATTAGTCTTTATTGTCTGTTTATCTAATCAATTTTTAAAAAATAAAAATTTACAGTATGAAAACTCCTCAACTTGTGTTATAATTATTTGAGACTAAGTATAACAATCAGAGTTTAAGGAGGTGCTTTTGTGGAGAACAAGTCTTACCGCCGTGCATACGAGGGGTGTCTTAAGCGTGTACAAAAGCCTGCGAGATATATAGGAAACGAATTCGGGAGCGTGCATAAGGATTGGGAGCCGATTCTGAAAGATTCTGAAAATACAGAAAATTCTGAAATGATGAGCTTTGCATTTTGCTTCCCTGACGTATATGAGGTAGGTATGTCTCATCTTGGAATGAAAATCCTGTATCATATGCTGAACGAGCGTGAGGACACAGTCTGTGAGCGTGTGTTTGCACCGTGGGACGATATGGAACAGGAGATGCGCAGGGGCGGTATTCCACTTCTGTCAATGGAGAGCTATGTTCCGGTCAGGAATTTTGATATTGTGGGCTTTACGCTGCAATATGAAATGAGCTATTCAAACGTGGTCAACATGCTTGATTTGGCAGGAATTCCGCTGCGCACAAGGGAGAGAGGTTTGCAGGACCCGTTTGTGTGCTGCGGCGGACCGTGTGCATACCATGCGGAACCACTTGCGGATTTGGTTGACTTTTTTATTCTCGGCGAGGGCGAGGAAGTCAACAACGAGATTATGGACGTATATAAAAACTGGCGCGGCAGCGGCAAAGACCGTGACTCTTTCCTTGAGGAAATAGTTGCGCTCGGCGGCGTGTATGTTCCGAAGTTTTATGACGTTGAATATAACGAGGACGGAACAATCAGCCGTTTTGAGCCGAACCGCCCCGGTGTTCCTAAGCAGGTGAAAAAGCGCATAATCATGGATCTGGACAATACGTATATCCCCGAAAAGCTGATTGTGCCGTTTATGGAAACCGTTCATGACCGTATTATGCTTGAGGTTTTCCGCGGTTGTATCCGAGGCTGCCGCTTCTGCCAGGCGGGATATATATACCGCCCGGTTCGCGAGAGAAGCGTTGACCGCCTTGTAGGGGTTGCGGATTGTGCAATCCGAAGTACGGGTTATGAGGAAATGTCGTTGTCGTCGCTCAGCACAAGCGATTATACACAGCTCCAGCCGCTTATTGACAAGCTGCTTGATATCACTGTTGACAAGAAGATAAATCTGTCTCTGCCTTCGCTGAGAGTGGACAACTTCTCGATGGAGCTTATGGAAAAGGTTCAGAAGGTGAAAAAGAGCGGTCTGACCTTTGCGCCCGAGGCGGGTACGCAAAGGCTCCGTGATGTTATTAATAAAAACGTGCGTGAGGAAGAGCTTATACGCACGGCAAACATTGCATTCAGAGGCGGATATAACCGGATAAAGCTGTATTTCATGCTTGGACTGCCGACAGAAACGTACGATGATGTTCTGGGTATTGCGGAGCTTGGGAAAAAGGTTATTGACGAGTCGTTCTTTTCAATTCCGCCTGAGGAGAGAAAGGGAAGAAGCGTAAGCATTACGATAAGCACATCGTTTTTTGTACCGAAGCCGTTCACGCCGTTTCAGTGGGAGCCGCAGAACAGGATTTCAGAGATGGAGGATAAGGCGCGATTCTTAAAAGAGAATATCAAGTCAAAAAAGATAGTGTATAACTGGCACAACAGCGATATAAGCCTGCTTGAAGCGGTGTTTGCCAAAGGCGACAGGCGGCTGGGCGAGGTGCTTATAACTGCGCAGAAAATGGGCTGCAAGTTCGATGGCTGGAGTGACTTTTTTGACTTCGACCGCTGGCTTGAGGCGTTCAGAGTCTGCGGCATAGACCCTGAGTTTTATGCTCTGCGCCGAATTGGCTATGATGAAATTCTTCCTTGGGATTATGCCGATATAGGCGTGCCGAAATCGTTTTTGATAAAGGAACACAAAAAGGCGTATGAAGAAGCAACGACTCCGTCATGCCGCGAAAAGTGCAGCGGCTGCGGCGCGGCAAGCTTCGGGGGAGGTGTGTGCTTTGAGTAAACACAGAATCAAGTTTTCAAAGACCGGCATGGCAAAGTACATTTCACACCTTGACCTGCTCAGGTGCTTCACACGCTCTATTATGCGTGCCGGGCTTCCGGTCAAGTATTCACAGGGGTTCAATCCCCACCAGAAAATTACGTTTTCACTGCCGCTTTCAATCGGAGTGACAAGCGAGTGCGAGTTTGTGGATATTGACTTTGAGGACGGAATAAGACATGATGAAATCCATGAAAGGCTGGATAAGAACATGCCGCCGGATATTTCGGTGCTTGAGGTGTATGATATTGTTAAAAGCGCAAACGATATTGTTTCAGCGAAGTACATTGTTACACTGTTTACCGATGAAAAATGTGACCCGGCAAAGCTGAGTGAGTTTTTTGATTCGGGCGAGGTTGCTATAACAAAAAAGACCAAAAAGAAAGGCGAGGTTCAGGTCAACCTGATGGACTTTGTGAAGGGCTGGAATATACTTGAAGCTCCGGATTTAAAGTCAGATGACGGGTATATGACCGAGTTTGAAATTGTTCTTTCAGCAGGCGGACAGAGCAACCTGAAGCCTGAAATAGCGGTCGAGGCTCTGTGCAGTTACTTAGCGCCGTATAATCCGGTAAAGTCGTATGATATACACCGTAAAAAGATTTACTGCAAGTGCAGTGATGATATTATCGAAGAATTTAAATAAGGGTTTTGGGGAAATTGTTCCCCAAAACCCTTATTTTTTACTGTGCGTCTATAAGAGCTTTTATTCTCTGCATAAACAGTGCAACTTCAACACGGGTTGCGTAGCCCTTAGGTCTGATTGTGCCGTCGCCGTAGCCGCTCATCAGATTGTTTTCCACACATGCAGCCACTGCATCCCTGGCATAGAAGTCAATGCTGCTCCAATCCGAATAGTTGTTAAGCGCCTTGGCGGTGTTGGGAATTGCCGTCAGAATCTGGCGTTCCTTGAGAACTCTGTAAGCCAGAGTCGCCATGTCCTGACGCAGCATTTTGCCGTCCGGGTCAAACAGGTTGTTGCCTATTCCCCAGGCAACACCGCTTGCTTTGGCTTGTCCGATTTCGTCATAGTAATACTTGTTGGTATATACGTCCGCAAAGTTTTCGGTAAAGGTTACGTCGCCCTGCTTGAGTATGCGATACAGCAGAACCGTTGCGTCCGCTCGGCTTACATCGATGTCAGGACCGAACTGCGTTTCGCTCATACCGTTTACTATGCCGGCGTCAACCAGCTCTCTGATATAAGGCATAGCCCATTGATACTCACCCATATCGGTGAACTTATCTGCTTTGCCCGTGCTTGCAGCGGGCGCTTTGGTCGGGTCGGGCATGACTGCCGGAGCTTCGGTCGGATCGGGTACAGAAGGCTCAACAGTCACAGGCTCGTCCGGCTGTGTTACCGTGCCGAGCCCCAATGTGGGCGGATCGGCAGGTGTAGCTTGCAGCTCTTTGATAAGGTTATAAAGTGATGAGTTTCCCATAAACGATGAGTATTCAAACATACTGTAACCGCCTATATACGGACTTTGACGGCACATTGCTACCTGTGTTGACAGCTCGTTCAGTCCGTTTTGCCCCTTCCAGGCAGCCTCCGAGCCTGAAGCTGCTTTGTATGCTGCTTCGCCTATGTAAAGCTTGACATTTGTAGGAGCGCATACGCCTGCCCACCATGTGATAAGCGTGTTGTAGTCGGCTGCGGAATGACCGTTGTGCCAGTAAATCTGAGGTATTATGTAATCTAAGTATTCGCGCTCAACCCACAGCTTTGTATCGGCATAGAGACTGTGATACGAGCTGCTTCCGTTGGTATTGCTTCCGCCGGGAGTATCGCTGTTCGCCCAGATACCGCTCGGACTGACGCCGAACATGCAGTTTGGGTTAATCTCTTTGACTGCGTCTTTTGCACAGGCTATAAGAGTAGTAACCATACTGCGTCTCCATTCAGCCTTGTCCGGGTAGCTGTCCTGGTACTTATAGTAAGCCGCCGAATCGTCAAATCCGCTGCTCGGATAGAAATAGTCATCGAGGTGTATTCCGTCAACGTCATAGTTCTGCACGATTTCACGGATTCCGTCCAGAATTATGTCAATCGAATCCGCTTCGCCGGGGTTTAAATACATCTTGCCCGTGCTGTCGGTCAGAACCAAATCGGGTCTTAAAACAGCCGGATTGTTCGCAGCAAGGCGGTCGTTGTCCTGTGACGAATTAGTCACACGGTACGGGTTAATCCACGCATGAAGCTGCATACCGCGCTTGTGCGCTTCGCTTACGGCATAGGCAAGCGGGTCAAAGCCATCACTCGGCGCCGTGCCCTGAGTTCCGGTCAGATAACGTGACCACGGATAGATTGATGAGTTATAGAGTGCGTCGCCTGAAGGTCTGACCTGAAAGAATATTGTGTTAAAGCCCATGTCCTGACAGTTGTCAAGGACTTCGTCAAGCTGAACACGCAGCTCCCATGCGTCAGTTGTGGGCTTCGCCGGGTAGTCAAGGTTAGCTACCGTTGCGACCCAGACGCCGCGCATATTGTCCTGTGCGGTCTGCGCCGCGCCGGCAAACGGCACGAGCATGGCGAGCACAAGTAAAACCGAAAGTATACGTCGCTTGAGCATATTGTTCTCCTTTATATTTATCTGTATAGCATGCTTCTCTGGGTACATTATAGCACAGGGCAGACAAAAAAGCGAGGGGAAGAGAGGAATGGAAAAGCGTGTTTCCGCCCCGGCGCACGCGACGGAAATCCGTGCGTTTCGGCAGGAAAATGACCGGGTTTATGCAAACAAAATGCACAGCGCACGAAAACTTCAATTATTCAGGAAGATTCCAGGGAAAATAAAGAAAAGTTAGGCAAAATGTAAACAATGTAATGAAATACGCGAATGAAAACTCTGATAAAAATAAACAGTATTTTGGCGGAGTTTTTGTGCGAAGAGTGAAAAATGTTTAATTCGTACAAAAATATGTTGCATAATACGGCAATAGTGCTATGATAATACGAGGGAAAAACCAGAGGGTTTATATTCAGAGAGAAGGAGACGTGGCCTGCCATGTTACGATTTTTGGAGAATATGCAGTTTGCGCTGTTTGTTTTCTTCACCGCAGCATATGCGTATCAGATCGTCTACCTGTTCGTCGGTCTCATCGGCAAAGGCAGGGGCGGCAGAGAGGACGCGAAGCTGCATCGCTATGCGGCGGTCGTTGCGGCTCGAAACGAGTCGGCGGTCATCGCAAACCTTATCCGCACATTAAAGGAGCAGAACTATCCGTCAGAGCTGCTCGATATATACGTCATCGCGGATAACTGTACGGACAATACTGCCCAGATCTCG
>CAJKEB010000081.1 GCA_905198865.1 uncultured Eubacteriales bacterium | reverse complement strand
GTGAAAAGGGGATCGAGTCAGACTATGACGCCTGGGGCGGAAGCGCAGGCTCAAAAAATTATACTATTTCGGATGAGATGGATTTTAATAATGATATTATTTGGAGTGGCAAAGAATGGATAACCCCCAAATACCCCCCGGAAGTATCAAGCGATGGTGTTAGTTTTGAAAAGTTGGATGGGAGTGAAGAATTAAAAAATTCTTTTAAAGATAATAGTGTAGAGTATTTCTGGACAGGAAGCAACTATTTAGTTTATTATTCTCAAAATGCTCATACATATATGGCATATCTCTCCTCAAAATATTTATATAGAATATCGGAGGACATGAAGACTATTATTGATACATATGAAATACCTGATAATAGATGGATAAACAAAATTATTGCTTATAATGATACATATTATATTTCTACAGAAAAAGTTGTGCCGAAATATTTAAATGGTGAAGGTTCAAGGGTATATGGGGAAGATGTATGTGATTTTGAAATATTTTTTTGTAACGACTTTACTAATTGGCAAATATTAGAATTACCGTTTGAACTACAGAAACATGAAATTAGGCCATCTATTTTGACAGCAGACGGAACAAATATGCTAATTGTAAATTATGAAAGCGGTGAGGGGAGTTTAAGCGGTTTCGGCGAGTTTTATCGGGGATTAAACTGTAAAAATGTTGGGATTATATCAAATAATACAGTGTATAGTGTAAATTATGAAGATATATGTGGGAAAGAATTTAATGTCTGCGGTGATTATTACTATACCGAATTGGGGGATGATGGATTTAGTGAACAGATTGCATTTTCAAAAGACGGAATATATTGGGATAAAATTAATTTAACTGGTCAAAGTCGACTATTAAAAGTGTATGAGAGTAATGGTGATATTATAATAAAGTGCTTTAATGATGGCAATACGACATACAATATTTGCAATAAGTCAGATTTATATGCTCAATTAATAAATGCAAAATATAATCATACCTACATCCGCTTAAACGATAAAATCCTCGGCTTCGCTCAACCACCGGTGATAGAAAGTGACCGCACGCTTGTTCCGATGAGATTTTTGTTTGAGCAAATGGGTGCAGAGGTTGACTGGGACGATGCAACTCAAACCGCAACGGCAACAATATCAAATACTGTTGCCAAAGGCTTTGTCGACAGTGCCGCCGCGGTAGGCTTGGCGGAACAGGGGACGGCGATAGATTCAAAGGCAAAGCCTTTGGCGGCAAACACGGCGGGCGATACAAACAGCGTTACCTTCTCAATCGACGACACAAACGCTACAGTAAACGGCGAAGCGGCAACAATGGACGTTCCCGCACGTCTAATCAACGACCAAACTTTTGTACCTCTGCGTTTTCTGTCGGAAAACTTAGGCTATGACGTACAGTGGGACGAAAGCACCAACACAGCAATAATCACAACTGAATGAGAATATTAGCATGTTCACAAACTGTTAATTACTTTTTTACAGATTATTCACCCATAAGTTTTAAAAGGTGGTATAATGTGTATTGTAACAAAGGATTGTTACAAATATAAACATAACTCCCTCCCTTTTTAATTTTTTTGAAAGACCGTTCCCCCAATCGGTCTTTCTTTTTTTGTTTATTTCCCTTTCAATACCTTTTCTGTTCCTGATTAAAAAGATGATTAAAGGAAACTGCTGATTATACAGATTGGTTGTAGTGGTTTAATGATTTGTTGTTTAAATATTAGGTTATTTTATTCAAAAAACATAAATATATTGAGTTTTGTAATTACTCGTGTATAATCAAAGCTACAGAATACAGGAGGGTTTGTTATGAAACTAAGACGGCTGAAAAAGTTATTGGCGGCGACTGCGGCTTTAGCGGTTGCGATTTCTTCGATTGGCACCGGAATATTTGGTGCAGCTCCTGTTGCGGCGGCTGATTCTGCGCTTCTGCCTGCGTTCCCGGGGGCTGAGGGCGGCGGAATGTATGCTACCGGCGGCAGAGGCGGAAAGATATACCATGTCACTAACTTAAACAGCAGCGGAACAGGCTCATTCCGTGACGCCGTATCGGGTTCAAACCGCATCGTAGTGTTTGATGTGGGCGGAACTATCGATCTGGGCGGCAAAGATGTTGTGTGCAAGGGCAATATTACCATTGCGGGACAGACAGCGCCGGGCGGACATGGAATTACATTGAGAAATGGCAAGATAGGCATGGGTGGAGATAATATAATAGTAAGATTTATAAGCTCGCGTCCCGGTGAAAAGGGGATCGAGTCAGACTATGACGCCTGGGGCGGAAGCGCAGGCTCAAATTCGATAATCGACCATTGTGCGCTTGGCTGGGCAAATGACGAGCAGTTCGGATTATATTCCAAAAACACTAATATGACAGTGCAGTATACTATTGTCGGTCCTTCAAACTGCGTGTCGTACCACTCGAAAGGGGCGCACGGCTTTGGTGCAATGTTCGGCAGAGGACAGAACACATGGCATCATAACCTGCTTTGCCACAGTCTTTCAAGAAACTTCAGAGGCAAGGTTGTGGGAACCGAGGCTATGGATTTTGTGAACAATGTGATATATGACTGGGGTTACCAGACGGCATACGGAACGATGGGACACATTAACTATGTGAACAACTACCTCAAGGAGGGGCCTTCAACAAGAGGTGGAGACAGATTTCTTAATAACTCCAGCGGTTCGGGCAAGGAGAATTACAAGTTTTATGTTGAAGGAAACACTATCCGCAAAAAAGACAACAGCGTATATTCAGGGTCTATAGAGAAAGATAACTGGGCGGGCGTTTCCGGCTTTGACGAGAGCTTTTACCGTTCCGATGTTCCGTTCAGCGTATCCGCTGTGAACGGCGAGAATGTTTCGGTCGTGTATAATGCACAGTCGGCTGAAGATGCGTATAACACGGTAATATCTTATTGCGGTCCATCGGTTAATCCTGCGGACAACAGTGGGCAGGGCTATAGCTATGAAACTGACACAACAAGAAACAAAATTGACGCACAGGTGCTTTATGAAGCACGAACAGGTACCGGTTCGCTTACCGGCGGTCGTGAATTCAGCACAGTTACTGACAGCAGCGTAAAAAGCGCAATATCAAAGTACGGGATACAATACTGTGATTATAACAGCTATTATCCGGCAAAAACCAACAAGCAGATAACCGACAGCGATAACGATGGTATGCCGGACGAATGGGAGCTTTCGCGAGGACTGAATATCAATAAGGATGATTCAGCAGGCGACTATCTGGGTCAGGGATATACCAATATTGAATACTATATTAACGACTTAACCGTTAACGCTTTTCCTGAAGGAGTTGTTGAGCCGTCTCTTGCTGTAGCCGACTTGGGCGATGATTATGAGTTTGCACGCGAGGACGCAGCGGCGATTTCTCTGCCGACAAGAGCAGTCAGCGACCCATCAGAAATTACTCTACCTGTTTCGGGAAGTCTGCATGGAAGCGTTATAAACTGGTCAAGCGCTTCATCAAAGGTGAAAATAAAGAATAATGCGGTTACGGCGATTACAAGACCGTCCGATTCAAACGAAAGCATATCGCTTGTGGCAGAAATAACGCAGGGTGAATATACGATGAAAAAGTATTTTACTATCACATTAAAGTCTACATCGGCAGTTTGGGTTGCTTCGTCAGGTGACGTCGGAAAAGCCGCCGGAACAAAGCTTATGGATGGACTTTATAATATGTATCTGACTTCAGGAGCTTCCATAAATCCGGCAGTAATTATAAACAATACCGAGTACAGCTACTACATATCCGGCAAAGACGGAGATGTGTCCGGCGAGGCGAGCGGAGGATGGAGTGATGGCAAGGCAAAAGGCGCGGCTTTCAGCTATAAACCGACAGAAGACGGATTTTTGACCGCATATATTACGGCACTCGGCGCAACCAAGACCGCGTATATCGTTGAAGAGGGCGCAGTAGATTATAAGAGCGAGGCTCTTGCAAGCGTTGCGGGAGCGTCGGGCAGTGAACAGATGCTTACAGCCAAGGTTGAAAAGGGAAAAACATATTATGTGTTCGTTGACGGGTCAAAGGGCAGATTTGTCAGCATAGCGTTCGGAGTGAACGCTCCGACCCGAATTTGGAAGGCTTCGGAAGACGTAGCGCTCGGCGGAACGCTGATGAATAACTTGACAGCCAATGAAGCGATGACATATAAGGCGAAAAATAATCTGAGTATCGACTCGGTTGATTTCCCCGGCTGTATTGCAGGTACAACAAATCCTTCAAATGACGGTGCAGAGGGCGCTGCGCTTACCTACACTCCCGAAAAGAGCGGATATATCACCGTATACTATAAAATAGGCGCAACCAAAGAATTTCGTATAAATGATACAGAGGGAAATATTGTTTCTTCATATAAAAATGAAAATGAACCGCTTGAGGGCGAGACTGTGGGGCCGAGTGAATATACCTCTACAACCGCGGAGCTTATCGGCGGCGTGACGTATTATATTTATATTGCCGGTTCAAAGGCAGAGTTCTACGGCGTAAGCTATACCATGAACGGAAAAGACAATCCACCAGAGCCTACAGCTGCTCCGTCACCGACACAAATGCCTTTGCCGACATATGAACCGACCCCTACTCCTTCGGGTGATACCGGCGTCTATTACAAGGTGACACCAAAGCTTGAAGGCAAAACGGTGACAGCGTCAGTTATAAACCGTGACGATAACGACGGAGCACTGTTTGTCGCAGCGGCGTATGAAAACGGTATGGTAGTCGATGTAATAACGGTTACAGTGCCTGTAACAGAAACGCAGGCTTTGGACATAAGTGAGGATTTTGATAAAGAGTATACGGATGTACGCTTCTATTTGTGGTCGGCAGGCTCAATGAAGCCGTATGACGCTGTAAGGTAAAAAGAGTATCCCCCTCCTGAAACGGTCAGAATAAGTCATGTAAAGAACACATTGATTTTATCTGCCGTGAAAGTTTTGATTATTCTCTTGTACAACGATTTGGGTGTCCTGTTTATAGGACACCCAATTTTGTATAATAAGTTCAAATCAAAGACATAGCAAAACGGAGGTAATTAAAATGAAAAATTATAAGTCATCAAAAATGGTATTGAGATTTTCGCTGATGATTGGCGGTATAGTTCTATGGGCAATGATTGAGGCTTTGGAATTGGGGTCGTTTATGTACATATTTCCGGCGGCGCTGATTTTGTTCTCTTTTGAAAAGATAAGCAAAGAGATATTGAGAGATATGTACAAAGAAAAACCTCTTTCTGACAGCGTAAGGGTTGTTAAGATAAAGCAGCCGATGGATTTGTCGATTGATAATTATTCGAAAAAGGATAAAATTGTTATCAGCACCGGCATAGTACAGCATTAGTTCAATAAATTATAGTTTAATTGACTCCACCTGTTTCAGGTGGAAATGCAAACTGCGGT
>CAJKEB010000080.1 GCA_905198865.1 uncultured Eubacteriales bacterium | reverse complement strand
GGCAAGCCGCCCTACCGCAGTTTGCATTACCGCCCATTGCATGGTCGGTGTCCGGATGCAAGCTTTGCTTGCAATAACTGCTCGTCAAACTATAATTTATATGAATGTCTGCCCATACGGCACAGCTTTTCACATAACGAGTGCATCGCGTTGTATGCGGAAACCATTTAAGTGTATTATTGACTTTTTCAGAAAGTCATGTTAAATTATTAATAATAAATCAGCCAAATCAAAACACTTGTTTGGAGTGAATAATACTATTATGAATACAAATTCGATTACAAAGCAGTGCAGGGCAAAAATAAATCTTGCGATTGACGTTTTAGGCCGCAGACAAAACGGTTATCACGATGTGCGTATGGTTATGCAGCAGGTCGATATATGCGACACTGTCCGGATTGACCTGCGCGGTGACGGCAGAATAATTCTGCACGGTGAAAACATGCCGTGCGATGAGAGCAATCTCGCATACCGCGCGGCGCGTGCGTTCTTTGATACGGCAAAGATTAATCCCGGCTGCGATATTTATATAGAAAAGCGAATCCCGATGGGAGCCGGTATGGCAGGCGGAAGCACAGACGCCGCCGGGGTTATTAACGGACTTGATGAAGTCATGGGGACAGGTATGAGCCTTGATGAAAGAATGAGAATAGGCGGCCGGCTCGGCGCTGATATTCCGTTTTGTATAATGGGCGGCTGCGTGCTTGCAGAGGGGATAGGCGATGAGCTGACTCCGCTGCCTGAACCGCCGAAGGTGTATTATCTTATTGCAAAGCCTGTGCAGAGTGTTTCGACCAAGTGGGTATACGAGCATCTGGATTTCACAAAAAAGCCGGAAGGTCTTGATATTGACGCGCTTGTCGAAGCGGTAAAACGCGGTGACCTGAACGGAATATACAAGAATATGGGTAATGTGCTTGAAAACGCCACTGTAACTATTTGTCCGGAGGTTGAAGCCTATAAGGCGGAGATGCTGCGGCTGGGCGCAGAGGTTTCGCTTATGAGCGGCAGCGGAAGTGCGGTTTTCGGAATATTCGGGGATAAGGCAAGGGCAGATGCCGCTTTTGAAATGTTTAAGACCTCTCACCCTGACGCCGGGCTGTGGTTGGTATAGCGACAAATAAATTGTCGAACCTATAAAAATATATCAATAAATCAGTAATATTCGACTGAATTTTGAATATATTTTCAGTTTACAGCTTTGAATATGCGTGGTATAATATGAAAAGTGATATGACACGGACTGCCGTGTCTATTTTCTTGTTAAAGGAGCAGAACTATGGTTAGAGAAGATTTAAGAAATATAGCAATCATCGCCCACGTTGACCACGGCAAGACCACTCTTGTAGATGAAATGCTCAAGCAGGGCGGAATTTACCGTGAAAACCAGGTTGTTGAGGAACGCGTCATGGATAACAACGACTTAGAGCGTGAACGCGGTATTACTATTCTCGCAAAGAACACGTCCGTGTATTATGACGGAATTAAGATTAACATCATCGACACACCCGGCCATGCTGATTTCAGCGGCGAGGTTGAGCGTATACTTAAGATGGTTAACGGCGTTATTCTTCTGGTTGACGCTGCGGAGGGACCTATGCCCCAGACCCGTTTTGTGCTTCAGAAAGCGCTTGAAATGAACCATCGTGTTATAATCGTTGTCAACAAGATTGACAGACCCGATGCAAGGCTTGACGAAATCCCGGACGAGGTGCTTGACCTGCTCATTGACCTTGAGGCAAATGACGAACAGCTTGAAAGTCCGATTTTGTTCTGTTCGGGCAGAGCCGGTACGGCTTCACTCTCGCAGTATGAAGAGGGCAAGGACTTAAAGGTTCTGTTTGAAACGATAAAGAATTATATCCCGGCGCCCGAGGGCGACGAAAACGGTCCGCTTCAGATGCTGGTATCCTCAATCGACTACAACGACTATGTCGGCAGAATAGGAATCGGTCGTATTGAGCGCGGAGAGGTAAAGCAGAACCAGGAGGTTATGGTAAGCGAGTATCACGGCAACCATGACCCGTATAAGGCTAAGATGGTCAACCTCTATCAGATTGACGGCCTTAACAGAACTCCGGTCAGTGAGGCAAAGGTCGGAGATATTATTTGCTTCTCGGGTATTCCGGAAATCACAATCGGCGACACTATCGCATCTCCCGACGACCCGACTCCGCTGCCTTTTGTAAAGATAAGCGAACCCACAATCGAAATGACCTTCTCGGTAAATGACAGTCCGTTTGCGGGACAGGAGGGCAAGTTTGTCACCTCAAGACAGCTGCGCGACCGCCTGATGCGTGAGCTTTTAAAGGATGTTTCGCTCAGAGTTGAGGAGGGTGACACAACAGACAGCTTTAAGGTTGCCGGCAGAGGTGAAATGCACATTTCAATCCTGATCGAGACAATGCGCCGTGAGGGCTATGAATTCTCGGTCGGCACACCCAAGGTTTTGTATAAGGAAATTGACGGCGTGATGTGCGAGCCTATTGAGAAAGTGGTTATTGACGTGCCTGAGGAATCGATGGGCGCGGTTATGGACAAGCTCGGACAGCGCAAGGCGGAAATGGTTTCGATGGCTCCGCAGGGCGCAAGAATGAGACTTGAATATCTCATTCCGGCACGCGGACTTTTGGGCTACAGAAACGAATTCCTGACCGATACAAAGGGCGAGGGAATACTCAACTCGGTGTTTTACGAATACCAGCCGTACAAGGGCGAAATCAGCAGCAGACATACAGGCTCGCTTATCGCCTTTGAGACAGGCGAAGCGGTAGGCTACGGTCTGTTTAAGGTTCAGGACAGAGGTTCGCTCTTTATTTCACCCGGAACCAGAGTTTACGAAGGCATGGTAGTGGGAATCAATCCGAAGGCGGAGGACATGAACGTCAATGTCTGCAAGAAGAAGCAGCTCACCAACACACGTGCGTCAGGCAGTGACGAAGCGCTCAAGCTCGTGCCGCCGGTACAGATGAGCCTGGAGGCGTGCCTTGAATTTTTGGCTGAGGACGAAATTCTTGAGGTAACTCCCGAGAGCCTGAGAATAAGAAAGAAAATTTTAAATAACCAGCTCAGAGCCAAAGCGAGAAATAAGAAGTAAGGGGTTTTCAGGGGAGCGATGCTCCCCTGAACCCCTTATTTTTGTGCATTTTTTAGGTATTATTACTTGACTGTGACCAAACCCGCAGGGTTTGTATTTATCATACCAAGCGGATGGCGCAAAGGTTGATAAGGTCAATAACAATCCAAAGATGTTCTTTCATTTTGTGCATTTTTTTAGGTATTATTACTTGACAAACTCCCTGAAATGTTGTAAAATATCAAAGTTGTAAAGTTAAATACCTTTACATTACACTTTGAGATAAAATAAATCAGTTGCGGCAATGCCGCAGAATCGGACAGTGGTATTATGGATAAGAACGTTAAGGTTGCGCTGTTGTTTGACTTTTACAGAAACGTGCTGACGCCGAGACAGATTGAATGTGTTGACCTTTATTATAATGAAGATTTGTCGCTTGCTGAGATAAGCGAGCATCTCGGTATTACCAGACAGGGAGTCAGGGACAATATTGTCCGTGCAGAGAATGCTCTGTTTGATATTGAGGAAAGGCTCGGTCTTGCGGTTAGGTTCCTGAATATAAAAGACAGGCTCACAAAGGTTGATGATATTATCCATGAGATTGAGGCGTCACCGAATATAAGAACACTTTCCGATGATATAAAGCGAAAGATAAACGAGATACTTTTGATAATACATGATATAAATGAAATCGAAGTTGAGTGACACAAATTGAGGTGTTTGTATGGCGTTTGAAAGTTTATCCGAAAAACTTCAAAACACGTTTAAGAAGCTCCGCGGCAAGGGTAAGGTCTCAGAGAAGGATCTTAAGGCGGCAATGCGAGAGGTTAAGCTGGCTCTGCTCGAAGCGGATGTTAACTTCAAGGTCGTTAAGGACTTTGTCAAGGATGTTTCGGAGCGTGCAAGCGGTGCTGAGGTTATGGAGTCCCTGACCCCGGCGCAGCAGGTTATAAAAATAGTAAATGAAGAACTCATAAGCCTAATGGGCGGTCAGGCGGAAAAGCTGAATATATCTCCGAAGCCGCCGACAGTTATCATGATGGCAGGCTTGCAGGGTGCAGGTAAGACGACTACTGCCGCAAAGCTCGGTGGACTGCTCAAAAAGCAGGGCAAGCGCCCGCTCTTGTGTGCATGTGATGTATATCGTCCTGCGGCTGTTAAGCAGCTTCAGGTTGTGGGCGGTCAGCTTGACCTTCCGGTCTATGCCGAGGAGGGTGTGACAGACGCTGTAGGAATTGCAAAGCGCGGACTTGAACATGCGCTGGCTCACTCGAACGATGTGCTGATTATTGATACAGCCGGCCGTCTGCATATAGACGAGCAGCTTATGGATGAGCTTAAGCAAATCACAGCTGAGGTTGAGCCGACTGAAATCCTGCTTGTGGTCGATGCAATGACCGGACAGGACGCAGTCAATGTTGCCGATAAGTTCAATCAGGAGCTTGAAATTTCCGGCGTTGTCCTTACAAAGCTGGACGGTGATACCAGAGGCGGTGCGGCACTGTCGGTCAGGGCTGTTACCAAAAAGCCGATCAAATACTGTGGTATGGGCGAGAAGCTGACGGATTTGGAGCAGTTCCACCCCGACCGTATGGCATCGAGAATTCTCGGTATGGGCGATATGCTGAGCCTTATCGAAAAGGCAGAGCAGGCTCTTGACATGAAGAAGGCTGAGGAGCTTGAAAAGAAGCTCAGAACTCAGCGGTTTACCTTCACTGACTTCCTCGATCAGATGGAGCAGATGAAGAACATGGGTCCTATCCAGAACGTGCTGGGCATGATTCCGGGTGTCAACGCAAAGGCGCTTAAGAACGCAAACGTTGATGAGAAGAAGATGTCGCATATTGAGGCTATTATCACATCAATGACCCCCGGTGAGCGTGAGCTTAAGGATAAGATTACTCCGTCACGCAAGGAGCGAATCGCAAAGGGCAGCGGTACTTCGATTGTTGAAGTCAATTCGCTGCTTAAGCAGTTCGACCAGATGCAGAAGATGATGAAGCAGCTCTCCGGCGGCAGCACCAAGGCGATGAGCAAGAAGATGAAAAAGGGCGGTTTCGGCGGAATGATGGGCGGAATGGGCAGCGGTGGATTTCCGTTTTAACATTCAGTCTGATTGAAACAAAAGAAAAATAATTAACTTACTATATATCAAAAACTTAAATTAATTTGGAGGATTTAAAAATGGCAGTAAAAATTCGTTTAAAGAGAATGGGTGCAAAGAAGGCTCCTTTCTATCGTGTAGTTGTAGCTGATTCAAGATTCCCGAGAGACGGAAGATTTATCGAGCAGGTAGGAACATACAATCCTATGGTTGAGCCGGCAGATGTTCAGTTTGACGCAGAGAAGATCAAAAAGTGGATCAGCAACGGTGCTCAGCCGACAGATACAGTAAAGAGACTTTTGAAATCAAAGGGAATTATTGGCTAAACGCCTGAAATCCCCGACATGCGGAGGATGAAGTATGAAAGAGTTGCTTGAATTTATAGCAAAATCAATGGTGTCTGACCCTGAGGGAGTACAGGTTGAGGTTGTCGAAAAAGAGAACCTTACTGTGTTTAAGCTCCACGTTGCCGACGATGATATGGGCAAGGTGATAGGCAAGCAGGGCAGGATTGCCAAGGCTATCCGCACAGTCATGAAGAGTGCGGGCAGCCGTGAAAATAGAAAAGTAGTTGTGGATATTATATAATCAAAAACAGGAGCTGCTGCATCAATGGTGTAAGTAGCTTTTGTTTTTTGTGAAATAAATTATAGTTTATATGAGTATACATTGCAAGCAAAGCTTGCAGCCATGCACCGCCCATGC
>CAJKEB010000079.1 GCA_905198865.1 uncultured Eubacteriales bacterium | reverse complement strand
TAAACTTTTATATTTTAATGAATAGAATATATTAATAATATAATTATAATTTTTAAAGAATAAAACGGAGGTATTGCCTTGAAACCGAATGTAACACCGAGAAACACAAACCGTATGCCAAGCAATAATAACATGGAATGTAACCATAATAATAATAAAAGCAAAACTGACAATATAAGAGTATCGAACTGCTCTAAGAGCGAATTTCCGAAGAAAAAAATAGTTAAATACGGGAATGATAAGCTTATAATCCCGCTCCCTGACGAAAGCGACGGCAGCGCATATGACGCTATAATCAGGCCAAACGGAATGAACGGAACCGAGCGGTTTTTCAGCGTTCCAAAGGATGCGGAAGACACAGCCTGTGCGCTGCAAAAATATCTCGAAAAACTCAGAGGTAAAAACGTATGCGCCACAATTTGGACAAACGGAAAAAGCAAAATAGAAAAATGCGGTGTACTGACCGATGTCGGAACCGACTACATATCAATAAAGGAAAACCATTCGAAACGTCTTATTATAATAAACATGGACAATGTTAAATATATAAGCGTATTCTGTGTCTAAAATCTGTTTTTATATAAAGAAAGCAGTCTTTTGTGCAACTTCAACAATATAATGTGAATTTTTTATTGCAACATCAACAAAGTTAGCTATTGCATTTTTTATAAAAATAATGTATTATATAACCATACCACAACTAACTAACAATCTTTTTTTCATTTCCCTCTGCTCAATTACTTGAGCAGAACACTCCCGACCGAGATTTGAAATCTCGGTCATTTTTTTGCTTAAGCAGTACGTCAAAACGTTAATCTTATATACAATTATTTTCCAGAAAGCTGAAATACTTTTCGCCTGAAACAATAACATGGTCAAGAAGCTTAATTCCCAAAGCTCTCGCAGCATTATTCAGCCGCTTGGTTACAGTAATATCTTCAGTGCTTGGATTGACAGAACCGCTCGGATGGTTATGAGCCGCAATAATATAATAAGAATTATTAAGCAGAGCATGACGAACAGTCTTTCCGATGTCAAAAGAAACGCTGTCCATTGAACCGTCATTTATACGTTCAAAGCTCATCACGCGGAAAGACTTGTTTAAATAAACCACAAACACGTTTTCGCTTATTGTATCCAAAAACAGAGTTTGTACAAAATCTACTATAGATTTAACACTCGACAATACAATGCTGTTGTCGTTTTCATAGGCAACCTTTGAACGATTGACTATACCGAGGATAGAGGGAAGAGCATGTAAAAACTCAGCGGCTCTTATTCCTGCGCCGCTGACCTTTACAAGCTCATTCACGTCTGCGGATAAAACGCCGTAAATCGAATGAAATCTGCGAAGCAGTTCATGGGCAATCTCGTTTGTATTGCCCCTCGGTATAACGGCGTATAATATAATCTCGAGCTGTTCATGCTCATGCATAAACGCAAGACCTACGCTTTTGACCTTTTCCTTCATCCTCTGTCTGTGACCGGTATGCTTTTCACCGTCCATTACTTAATTTTTCTGCTGCCCGGCTTAACAAGCGGCGCTCCTGTCTTACAAATCGGACATTCGTCCGCCTCGTATGAAGTAATATCCATTGAGAAAGCGCTCTTGTACGGTACACCGAAATCGATTTTGCCGCCTGTGCGGTCAACAATAGAGCCTATGCCGACAATTTCACCGCCGGCTTCCTTAACCAGATCCATTACCTCGCGCACGCTTCCGCCGGTTGTAACTACGTCCTCAACGATTAATACCCTCTGACCCTTTTCGATTGTAAAACCGCGTCTTAAGGTCATCTTACCGTCCTCGCGCTCAGCGAATATATTCTTAACCCCAAGCTGTCTGCCAACCTCATATGCCATCTGAATAGCTCCGATAGCAGGACCGATAACAAGCTCTACATTGTCGTCCTTATACTGCTTTGCAAGCTCGCCGCAAAGAGGTTCGCTGTACTTTGCATACTGGAAAATCTTCGCGCACTGCATATACTTGTCACTGTGTCTGCCCGAGGTCAGAAGGAAGTGTCCCTCCAGAAGTACCTCTGCCTCTTTCAGCATATCAATAATTTGTTCTTTTGTCATATCTATTCCTCCAAAACTATATATTAGAAATATTATAACATTATACAGACTAAAATGCAATTACTATTTTTTCAAAATCCGCATACTGTTCAGCACTGCGATTATCATTACTCCTACATCGCCGAATACCGCCTCCCACATTCCGGCTATGCCGAACGCTCCGAGGATAAGAAGTATCGCCTTTACACCGAGTGCAAATATAATGTTCTGCATAACTATAACTCTGGTTGCTCTTGCGGTCTGCACAGCCTCAATCAGCTTTGTCGGCTCATCGGTCATAAGCACCACGTCCGCAGCTTCTATCGCAGCGTCCGAACCAAGACCTCCCATGGCAATTCCTACATCGGCACGCGCAAGGACGGGAGCGTCGTTAATTCCGTCGCCTACAAACGCAATCTTTCCGCCCGTCTTTTTCCGGCTTTCGAGCTGTTCAAGTCTCTCAACCTTCTGACCGGGGAGAAGCTCGGCATAGTATTCGTCAATACCCAGTTCGGCTGCAACCGACTTTGCAATCTCGGTATTATCACCGGTAAGCATAACCGTCGTTTGCACGCCCAAAGCCTTCAGCTTGGAAATCGCTCTTCCGCTGTCCGGTTTCACCTCGTCTGATATGACAATACAGCCGGCAAATTTTTGATTAACTGCAACATATATTTTTGTTCCCGTCTTATCACAGCGGCTGAATTCTATTCCAAACTCCTCCATCGCCTTGGAGTTTCCAACAATAATTCTTCGGCTGTCACCCTCTGTATTATCAGTTACGCTTATGCCTTTGCCCGGTATTTCGGTATAATCGCTTAAATTCGAGTTATCAACTGTCTGTCCGTAAGCATTTTGTATCGAGCGCGCAATCGGGTGGTTAGAAAAGCTCTCCGCCTTTGCCGCATATTCAAGTATCTCATCATCTGAAAAGCCGCCGGCCGAAGCTATCTCGCTCACCTCAAATGTGCCCTTGGTCAGTGTTCCGGTCTTGTCAAAGACTATAGTGTCCAGCTTATTAAGCGCTTCCAGATAGTTACTGCCTTTAACCAATATACCTTTCCTTGACGCCGAACCGATTCCGCCGAAAAACGTCAACGGAATTGATATAACAAGCGCGCACGGGCATGAAATTACCAGGAATACAAAACCGCGTCTTATCCACTCGCTCCAGCCGCCGCCCAGAACAATCGGCGGAATAACCGCAAGCAATGCGGCAAGAATAACCACAACCGGCGTATAGTATCGTGAAAAAGTAGTAATAAAGTTCTCGGTCGGCGCTTTTCTGCTCGCTGCGTTTTCGACCAAATCAATTATCTTGCAGGCCGTAGACTCATGAAACAGCTTTCTGACTTCAACTGTCAGTACGCCGCTTTGATTTATACAGCCGGACAGCGCATCATCGCCTCTTTTCACATGCCTCGGTACCGATTCGCCTGTCAGCGCTCTTGTATCAAGCATCGACTCACCGTCAGTGATAATTCCGTCAAGCGGGATTTTCTCACCGGGCTTAATCACAATTATATCCCCGACCGCAACCTGCTCCGGCGGAACTGTCTGCAATTTTCCGTCAATCATCAGATTTGCCGAATCCGGCCTTATATCCATTAAGTCAGAAATAGATCTTCTCGAACGATTAACTGCAAGGTCCTGAAAGAACTCGCCTATCTGATAAAACAGCATAACCGCCACCGCTTCGGGATAACTACCTATTATAAATGCTCCTATGCTTGAAACGGACATTAAGAAGTTTTCGTCAAAAACACGCCCCTTAAGTATGTTCTTCACCGCCTGAACAACAACATTGCCGCCAAGTATAATATAGGCAACAATCAAAACGCCGAGTTCAATATACTCAGGCAGATTCATAAAGTGCGTCATAATAAGCCCTATAATATATATAGCCGCTCCGACCGCAAGCTTTATTATTTCATTCCTCTTTTCATACAATTCCGAAAACTGCCCATCTGCCGCTGCGGCTTTAGCCGTTTCGGCGTCAAGCACAATAACGTCCGGCTCATGACTGTGAACTATTTTGGAAATATTCTTAAATATATCCTGAGAGCAGCTCTCATCTGCCTCAACAGTCAGCGTCTGCTTTATAAGATTTACATTTGACAAAGTAACACACTCAAGCGCTCCGACTTCCTTTTCAATCTTTGCGGAGCAGTTCGGACATTCCAGTCCCTTTAAGACATATGTCTTTTTCATCTTTAGTCTTCCCCCTTTATTTTTTGAATTGTTGCTCAAATATTCAACTATATGAGTAAAAATAATAATTATTCCCGCAAATGCTCAAAACCTATATCAATAATCTCTTTTACATGGTCATCAGCTAAAGAATAGTAAACATTCTGACCGTCTCTGCGAAACTTCACAAGATTGGAAAGGCGCAGGGCTTTAAGCTGATGAGATACGGCAGACTTTGTCATACCGAGCAGGCAGGCAATATCGCATACGCACATCTCACTCTGCTCCAGCGCATACAAAATCTGAACTCTTGTTCCGTCGCCGAAAATTTTAAACAACGCCGCAAGCTCAATATATTCATCTCTGTCTGACATTTTTTCACGCACGCTGTTTACAACGTCCTCATGAATAACCTCACAGTCACAAATCGGTTGTTTTTCCATAATATCTCTCCAATATATCTATGTTTATCAGTTGAGCAATCATTCAACCATCATCAGTATAGCATATAAAAATTTTCCTGTCAATAGGTTTTATTAAAATTATTTTAAATTTATTTGCTTCATATTGACTCAGGAAATATAATACCGTATAATCTGAAATAAGAAACAAGTACAAAACATGTCAGGAGGACTAAATTATGGATAATTCAGCGCTTTTCAAGGTCGGCTACGGTCTTTATGTACTTACTGCCGCTTCACAGGACGGCAGCTCAGATAACGGCTGTATTATAAACACGGTTATGCAGGTAACCTCAGAGGGGAAAATCAAATTTTTAATATCAGTAAACAAGAACAATTATACTCTTGACATGATATTAAAATCCCGCGTGTTTAACGTGTCGTTGCTGACGACCGAGACGCCGTTTGAGCTGATAAAAAGATTTGGATTTCAAAGCGGCAGAGACACAAATAAGTTTGACGGCTTTAATCACACTGCCAAAAGCGAAAACGGCGCTTTGTACTTAACCGAGTACGCAAACGCGTATATCTCGTTTAAGCTACTTGACACTGTTGACTGTGACAGTCATACGGTATTGGTGGCTGAAGTGACAGACGCAAAAAATCTTTCGGATAAAGATAGTCTGACATACGACTATTATCACAAAAACATCAAGCCAAAGCCGCAGCCGGCAAAAAGCGCTTCGTCGCCGAACATGACCGTTGCTTCGGCATCATAGCAAATCTCCGCGATCTGCCGGTACTGTGACGGATGCGGACAGAAAACGAGCCGGCTGCCGGAAAAAAGCGGCAGCAGCACGGCCGGCACAAGTCCGATTACGGTTGACAGCGGCCGGGCCACGGCAACCTTGTCTTTGGCGTTAAAAGGCAGCACCGTTCCGAGCTGGCTGCAACCGGCAAGAAGGTTGCGATGGGTAAGCGTCACATTGCCGGGCAGAACCACCGCCGGGTCGTTTGCCCCGACCCGGGGAATCCGGCGACGGATACAACAGCCCAAGCCGCGGATCCGGTCAAGGACAGAAAGGCGGATATCAGCTATCGGCGACAGACACGGCAGGCTGCCGGAACGGTCTTCCTCTTCAAGCATAACCGCGGTTTTACCGGCGGCAAGAACGGCAAAAAGCGAAACCAGCCCGTCAATACCCGCCGGGTTAAGCAGCCCGATGCGGTCGGCCGCCGGCCAGCTGCGGCGGACAAAAGCGGCCAAAATGCAACTTTCCCGCAACAGACGGCCGAAGGTGAGCGGTCGTTTGCCCGGTTCGATTGCGGCAATATGCCGGCGGCCGTGAGTTTTGGCGGCAAAAACAAGCGCCTCAGACAGACCGGCCCGGCTTTCCGTCGTCTTGTACATCATTTCCGCCATCAGGTTGTACAGGCGGCGGGCAATTTTATGACGCGCCTCCCGGTTGCCGGCAGATACGGCCGGAAAACGGCAGGGCTCCAGGATATTCAGGGTAATTTTCGGAAACCAGCGGGTGGGAAACTTGTCTTTCAGGTAAGAAAATTTGGAATATTGGGCGCAGTTGATCCGTACCGGCAGGATTTTGGCGCCGGCT
>CAJKEB010000078.1 GCA_905198865.1 uncultured Eubacteriales bacterium | reverse complement strand
CGGTGTCCGGCTGCAAGCTTAGCTTGCAATAACTGTTTGTCAAACTATAATTTATCGTAATAGTTCTGAAATATGACAAAGCGGTACAGCGCGAAGCTGTACCGCTTTGTTAACTTTTAGAAGCGTTTTATCTTCTTTGTGGTGTTCTTCTCAAACTCGGTATCACGGGTCTTGAATGAGGTTATGCGCTTGTACAGCGGCATATCCTTGTTGAACTTGTCAATTATGTCTTGAAGTGCCGCATTAATATCGCTGATTCCGTGCTTTTCGGCATACTCTGCGTCGGGGAATATTTCAGCTTCTATCGCCTGACCGTTTTCGCGGACTAAGACTTCCATAACAAGGTCGTTCTTGCCGAGTGCGTTTTCAAGCTCTTCAGGCGAGATGTTCTCACCGTTTGAAAGTATAATCAGGTTCTTTTTGCGGCCTGTGATGTACAGATAGCCTTCATCGTCCAGATAGCCCAAATCGCCTGTGTGCAGCCAGCCGTCCTCGTCAAGCGCTTCGGCTGTCTCCTTCGGCATATTATAGTAGCCCAGCATTACACTTGAGCCTTTAATGCAGATTTCTTCGTCAACAAACTTTACGCAGCAGTTTTTGAGCGGTTTGCCTATTGAACCGTTCTTCGAGTTAATCTGATTGTTGTTGCTGATAACCGGCGAACATTCGGTCATGCCATAGCCCTGGAGTACGCTGATTCCGTATTCGGCAAAAAAGTCAACCAAATCCGGATTTAAGTACGCACCGCCGCTGAAGATTATTTCAAGGTTGCCGCCAAAGGCCGCCTTGGCAATCATCTCCTTTGGAATATTCGCTTTTGTGTCTCTTAGCTGATGATAAATCGTTTCGATTATCAGCGGAACGAGAAGTATTACCTTCGGCTTGAATTTTTGCAGATTTTTGGTAAAGTGAAGCATTGAGTCGTTGATACATATACAACTGCCCAGCGACATGCTTTTGAGTATGTCCGATGTCAGACAATATGAGTGGTGTATCGGAAGAACAGACATTGATACCGTTCCCGGTTCAATCTGTACTACGCACGCTTCTACGTTTGAAGCAAGGTTTCTGTTGCTCAGCATTACACCTTTGCTCTTTCCGGTGGTTCCGGAGGTGAACATAAGAGTACACATCTTGCCTGGGTCGATTTCCGTTTCATAATTGCTGTTTTCACATGTGCACTTACACTCCTGCATAAGCACCGGTAAGCTGTACGAATACTCGCCGTCCGCCGATTCTGTATCCTGAAGGCAGACTATATGAGTAATTCCGGGGCAGTTCTCGCGAACGCCGTCTGCAACCGCCGTATGCGTTTTGTCATAAAACAGCGCGGAGCTGTCCGAACGGTTCAGCAGGTCGTAAAGTTCTTCCGCAGGAAGCGAAGCGTCAAGCGGAACTGCCACGCTTGCGGAGTTTACTATTCCCAGATAGCTTACTATCCAAGGGTATGAGCTTGTTCCGATCAGTGCAATGTGTTTGCCGGCAAGGTTCATGCAGTTAAGTACACAGCTTATCGTTTCACTGTCGTTTTTCACATCGGAGTATTTCTTTTCGATTATTTCCCTGCCGTCTATGTACTTAAACGCCGTCATATCGGCAAAGGTTTCTGTACTGTATTTAACTATATCCTTGATTGTATTAAACGCCATTATTTTACCCTCCAAGGTATTTTGGAATTTTAAGATTTATTATTTGGTAAGGCTTTCGATATAAGCAACCGCTTCGCCGACAGTTTTGATGTTAAGAATTTCGTTTTCGTCTACCTCGATATCATACTCGTCTTCAAGATAGCCGAGGAGCGACATAAACTCAAACGAATTCAGTCCCAGATCCTCTATAAACCTCGAATTTTCAGTAATCTCATCAACGGGTGTGTCAACATATTCGCTCAGCTTGTCTTTAAGATCATCAAACATTTTATTTTCCTCCAATATAATATATTTTTTATTATTTTCTTTTAAAATTTATTATGCTTATACTAAGTCAATAATTTCACCGACGGTAAGCTCAGGATGTTCTACGCCGGCGAAGATTATACGCATCAGATAGTAGTACACTTTTTCGACTTCCTGATATGACAGTTCTGCCTGCTGGTACTTAAAAAAGAATTCAAGTCCGCCGTCGGGACTGTGCATAACCGTAAGATACAGCTTTTGAACCGCGGTACCGTTGCTCAGCCATCTTGACTTGTACGGCAGTCCTTTGAGATTTGGGTTTTGAAGCCGTACCGGCAGCGGCTGGTATGTAAGAAGTATGCCTTCATAGGTCGTATGTTCGGGCTGACCGAACTTTTCGGCGAACTTTTTCGCAAGCCGTGCCTGGTCATAATTGCTGTGACGGTAAATCTTGTTTTGCAGCTCCTGGATTATATATATTCCGTCAAGGAACTCTGTGTCAGGCTCAATCACGGTTCGGCACGGATACCATTCTGTACGGCTTCCGCCGCTGAAACGCTCAAGCTTTGTCGAGCGTCTTGAAACAAAGTTGCGGATGCTTATGTCGGTCTGACCGCCGTTCATCTTTGAAAGATACGTACGAAGTCCCATAAGCAGCAGGTTTGTCATTGAAACATTATTGTTAAGGCAGTAATCAAGAAGTCTGTAGGTAGGCGCAGGTTCAAGAGTAAACGAGGCAAACCCCACTCGTGTGTCCTCAATATTGCGGTATACATACCGCTGATTTGGATTGTTGTGCTTTCTGCGGTCGTCCTCAAGCTTCCACTGACCTGTTACATCAGAATACAAAGGCTCGCCCAGGCTCAGAACCTCATCCCAGAACGCACCGTCACGGTCAATTTTCTTTTGGTTCTTCTCTTTCTCAAGATCCTTTTCGAGCGCATCGGTGTAAAGAGGCAGCGGCTGCGGATACGGAGACTTGTATACATAGTGACAGTAAAGCTCCATTATGTCGTTAATCATAACGATAATTCCGCTTGAATCGGTGAGTCTGTGGTCTATTGAAATATACAATCCCTGATAGCCGTCGGGGAGCTTTATCATCTTTATGTCAACCATAGGTGAATTCGGCTCAGAAAACGGTTTGAACGACCACTCATTAAGCTGCTTCTCGACGTCTTCATCTGACAGTCCGCTGAGGTCGGCAAGCTCTATGTCACGCGGATCGTGTGCGGCTATATACTGCTTGACGTCGCCGTTTTTATCGGGTTTGGTGAAGCGTATACGCAGACACTCGCTGCGTTTGAACTCTTCCTGAATACATTGCTTGAGTAATCCGAAGTCGATGTTTACCTTAAGTGTTGAACAGACGCAGATATTGAGAACCTGCGATGTTCCGAATTCTTTTGCAAGCTCATGCTGTGTAGCCTGAGCCGGCGCAAGAGGATAATACTTTATGCTCATTTTCACCCCTCCTAATATTTGTTTATATGTTATTGTTCTGCCGTACATTTATCCCCGACACTAATCGGCTTATATTGCGCGGCTAATGTTTTCCCGGATTTAGTATAACATATCTTAATAGATTTGTACAGTGGTTATGTCTATTTTATTTTAAAAATAAATAAATTTTTTGAAGAATAAAGCAGAAATTTATAAATAATAGACAGTTGGCTATTCTGAAATATATTTTTTGAAGCAAAAAAATAAAATCCGGTCAAAATGACTGTTTTGTATATTTATATTGCACAAAAGCAAAAACAGTGTTAATATTAATATTAAGGTATAAAAAGACAGACGAAAAAAGAGGAAGAAGCTTATGACCGAAATTTATATGCTGAATACGGCTCCGCTTAACGAGCCGGAGGTGTTTTTGAGAAAGCTCGGAGGTCTTTCCGGCTTCAGACAGAATAAGGCGCTGAGCTTTAAAAATAAGTCAGACAGAGTATTAAGTCTCGGAGCGGGATTGTTAATCAGCCGCGGACTTCGCAGACTCGGACTTGATGAGAAAAATATGAAATACAGCATAGGCAGATACGGAAAGCCGTATTTTGAGGATTATCCTGAGATAAATTTCAGCGTGTCGCATTGCCGTGATATGGCCGTGTGTGCCTTTTCGGAATTCAGCGTAGGATGTGATATTGAAATAATAAGAACGCCGGATTATAAAGTAGCAAAGAAATTCCTTCAGGACAGAGAGGAGAGTTATGTCCTCAGACACGAGGACGAGAGCGAACGGGCAAAGGCTTTTTTCGGAATTTGGACGTTCAAGGAGAGCTTTGTTAAAGCGACAGGGCGGGGACTTAGTATGCCGTTTAAGGAATTCTCGGTTGTCTCCGAAAAACATAAAGAACTACGGCTCAGCTATAGCTTCGGGGCAAATGAATACTACTTTAAGCAATATGCTTTTGGGAATTATATTGCAGCATGCTGCTGTGAGGAACAGGAATTCCCCGATGTGCCGGAGATTTGCGGTATTGATTAGTTCCCTGTGCGCCCGGTATTCACCAAACCCGGCAGAGAGACATATACTATATTGTCAAAGATTAATCAAATCAGTATGGGAGCTGGTGAAAATGCTGGAACAAATACTTATTGCGTTCGTTTGTATATTTGCGGTTATCGGTCTTATTACATCTATCTATACCGTAATCGATTCGCTTGTGCCGAAGCCGTCATACGGTGAAGAAATTGAGCTTGTAATGTTTGTCAGGAACAGAGAAAACGATATAGAAGGTGTGGTACGTTCAATTGACAGGTCAATGAAGCTTACGGCATCATCGTTTAAGCCGAGAGAAATAGTTACGGTTGACTGCGGTTCGACAGATGAGACAAAATACATACTTACGCACCTGACCCGCGATATTGAAGGTCTGAAATACTGTACAAAAGATGAATATCTGGATTATGTCAGAAGCAAATAGGTATGTTTGATGCAAAACAGGAACGAAATACGCCGCCCCAAATAATGCGGGCGGCGTATTCATGTATTGTCACTGCACACAGTATCACATTTTGCCGAGAAGGTTTACATGCGAGCTTGCGGATATAGATACGGGGTAGCTTATAATAACCAGATCGTCGAACTTTACGAAGTCATAAAAATCACTGATGCTGAATTTTGTGCCTGATGTTCCGAACCCGCCGTATGTACCGCCGTTAAACATTCGATAATCGACTATATAAACCTCCTCATAGCTGTCAAGAGCCCAGGTTGAAAAAGCGTCGCCGAACGATTCCTTGATTATACATATCTTGCGTCCGTTGTTTACGTTTGTCTTGTAAACCTCAAGCGGATAGTCGCCCTCGATAAAGCAACTGTAGCTCCGTGCCGGCGGATAAATTGCTTTCATGGACTGAATATATGAACTCATATACGGGTCACGGTATGAAGCGCCCTGGTACTCGGCTTTCGGGAAGAACAGCTGAAGCATATCGGCATTCTGACGAAGCAGTGTGCTTCCGTATGTTCCGGCAGAAAAGCTGCACAGTGAGCCGCAGTAGCCGTAGATGTTCTGAACCTCATAGCTTTCAAGCGGAGCCGCGTCATTTATGTCCGGGTTTATGCGGCTGAATTCACGCCAGGCGTAGTATGCGCCGCGCTGTGTCCAGTGATGGTCGGTGTTAAAGTATATCTTTTCTGCGGCATGGTCGGATAATGTTTGAACAACGTTAACCGGTCTGAGGTTTGGCAGCTCATAGCTCATGAGCCTTTCGTAAATTTTTGAAATTGCTCCGGTCTGGTCGGCGCGTCTGGCGTTTGAAGCATAAAACTCCTGTGCTGTCGGAGCAGCGATATTATAAACATTCACGTCCGGTAGACGCCGTGCGATTTCCGCAACATTGTCCGCATATATATTGCTCCAGTAATCGTTGATGGAAAGAAGCTCCATACCAAAGTTGTCGTTACCGTTTGAGAACACACTGACACCGCCGTATTCGCCGATGTAATCGTTATATCTGAATTCATCAGTAATAACGGTTCCGTCCATAGGATTTTTGTCAAGATTTAATTCCTCGCCGAGGAAAATCGCACGGTGCTTTTCGTTCCATGTTACCGGATAACCGTATGCGTCTCCGATTGCCCGTATAGGAACCATTGCAGAGCCGTCGTAGTAACGGCATGCAGCGCCCATATCAATGGGCTGACCGTACTTAATCATTTCACGGCTGCCGATTTGAAAACGAACAGTCATATCACCCAGGGTGGAGGTTATTTTTTCTTCGTTCTCGTCCCACTCAACGCTTGCCCCGAATATGTCGGCAAATTGTCTTATGGAAGCGAAAGTCCTGTTGTCCTCAACAATGACTGACGGAAAAGGCTTGACGATATTACCGTTTACATAAATTGCTTCAGGATTGTCCGCATAAATACACAGCGGCATAATAAGCGACAAGCTCAACGCGGCAAGCAGA
>CAJKEB010000077.1 GCA_905198865.1 uncultured Eubacteriales bacterium | reverse complement strand
CGCACCTCCGTGTTCGCTGTTTCACAGCTCACCTGCCGCAGTTTGCATTATCACCTTTCCGAAGGTGGAGTCCCGTTATCCATATAAAAGGCGCAATTGGGTGGGCGAACTGCATTATCTCATTTTGCATTTCGCACCATGTTTGCAAAATAATTATGAAACGAACTGTCCTCAGTCAGCTCTGGGTGGAAAGATGTGGCAAGCATATTATTCTGCCGTGCCGCAACAATGTGGTTGTCAACTGTGCATAAGACCGAAGCGTCGTTTTCGACCGCTTCAATCCTCGGCGCGCGTATAAATACAAGCTCGACAGCTTTGCTGCTGACTCCGGGTATGACAGCCGTTGTTTTGAAGCTGTCAATCTGCGCACCGTAGGCGTTGCGCTTAACAGTGATATCCATAACGCCGAGATGCGGAGCTTCGCCCAAAATGGATTTTGCCAGCAGGATTAAGCCGGCACATGTTCCCCAAACAGGCATACCGTCCTGAATTCGTTTTTTTATCGGCTCGGTCATGCCGAAAATATTCATCAGCTTAGAAATGGTTGTACTTTCTCCGCCGGGCAGAATTAACCCGTCAATTTCGCTCAGCATGTTTGGCTTGTTAACCTCAACAGCGCGTACGCCGTCAAGCCTTTCAAGCGCTTTCATATGCTCAATGACCGAACCCTGATATGATAAAACACCGATTGTAATCGAATTATTCATCTTGATTTACCAGCCTCTTTCAGCCATACGGTTTTCGGGTGCGATTTCGCTCAGTTCAATACCCTTCATTGCCTCGCCGAGACCTTCGCTGACTTCAGCAAGAATTTCAGGGTCGTTATAGTACGCTGTTGCCTTAACGATTGCTCTTGCCATAAGCGGCGGATTTGATGACTTGAAAATTCCTGAACCTACAAAAACGCCCTCTGCACCAAGCTGCATCATAAGCGAAGCGTCAGCCGGTGTTGCTATACCGCCTGCTGCAAAGTTTACAACAGGCAGCTTGCCGTTTTCGGCAACGTATTTAACTAAATCATAAGGAGCGCCGTTGTCCTTTGCGAACGTCATAAGCTCTTCTTTCGCCATGCCTGAAAGACGTCTGATTTCGCTCTGCATTGTTCTCATATGACGTACCGCCTCAACAACATTTCCCGTTCCGGCCTCGCCCTTTGTTCTTATCATTGCCGCACCTTCGCCTATTCTGCGAAGCGCCTCGCCGATATTTCTTGCTCCGCATACAAACGGAACCTTAAACTGCTTTTTATCAAGGTGATACAGGTCGTCCGCAGGCGTCAGAACTTCGCTCTCGTCTATATAGTCAATCTTAAGCGCCTCCAGAATCTGTGCCTCTGCAAGATGACCTATTCTTGCCTTTGCCATAACCGGAATTGAAACAGCTTCCTGAATTCCCTTTATCATTTTAGGGTCGCTCATTCTTGCAACGCCGCCCTGCTTTCTGATGTCAGATGGAACACGCTCAAGCGCCATTACCGCAACGGCTCCGGCTTCCTCAGCAATCTTTGCTTCTTCGGGAGTTGTAACATCCATTATAACTCCGCCCTTTAACATCTGCGCCAAGTTCTTATTTAATTCTGCACTGCTCATATTAAAACATCCCTTTCAATTAACATAATTTTATTAACAATAATATTATGCAAGGTTTTCCTTGACTTATATTTTGAGCTCAGCTATAATTATAACATAATCTGACATTGTTAAAAGTGTCAATTTAAGAATATTTTATGAGGTCAATTCTGATGATTAGTTTTACACCCAACTTAAAAAGCGATAGCAAGGAGAGGCTTTATAAACAGCTATATTTGTATTTGATTGATGAGATAAGCGGCGGACGGCTTAAAGAAGGAGAACGGCTGCCGTCTAAGAAAGCGCTTGCGTCTCATTTGCATATAAGCGTCAATACGGTTGAGACAGCGTATTTGATGCTGGTGCAGGAGGGGTACGTTTTCTCAAAACCGCGGAGTGGATATTATGTCTGTAAGATAGATGCCGGGTTTGTTCGTCCCAAAAAGATAGCGATAATCGAGAATGACGAACCGATGATGGATACATACAAATTTGACTTCAAGACAAATGCCGTTGATATAGAGTCGTTTCCGTATTCGACATGGGTTAAGCTTTCAAAAGAGGTTATGTACGGAAATCCTGAATTATTATCTGCGGGAGAGTCTAAAGGCGACAGTTCGCTTCGTTATAATATTGCAAAGCATCTGCATGAGCTTCGCGGCGTGAATTGCAGCCCGTCTCAGATTGTTGTCGGCGCGGGAATTGAGTATCTGATTATGCTGCTTACAGAGCTTCTGGGTAAGGATAATGTCTATGCAATAGAAAATCCCGGATACAGGAAAATCGATATGGTTTTAAAAAACAGCTCGTCTGCTGTGCGTTATGTACCGCTTGACAAAGACGGAATGATTATTGATAGTCTCAGACAGACCGATGCAAATATCGCATATATAACGCCGTCGCATCAGTTCCCGACCGGAGCTATTATGCCTGTGTGGCGGAGACTTGAGCTGCTGTCGTGGGCAAACGAAGCTAAGCGAAGATATATTATAGAGGACGATTATAACAGCGAATTCCATTTCAGCGGCAAGCCAATTCCGTCGGTTCAGGGCTTTGATACAAACGGACGTGTGATTTATCTCGGCACATTTTCACGGATACTTGCCCCGTCAATCCGAATTGCATACATGGTGCTTCCGGAGGAGCTTTTAAAGGAATACGAGAACCGCTTCGCCGGCTATTCGTCGAGCGTGCCCCGCTTTGAACAGCAGACACTGAGCGAGTTCATAAGCGGCGGTTACCTCGGCAGACATATTAACCGCGTAAAGAATATATACAGAAAACGCCGTGACGCTCTGCTGAAAGAGCTGACCGAAAGGCCGGAAAGAATGAGAATAAGCGGTCAGCGTGCAGGTCTTCACCTTCTTGTGACGCCGGAGAGCTTTGCGAAAAACGAGCTGATTAAAAAGGCGGAATGCAATAAAGTTCGGGTTTATCAGCTGAGCCAATACTGCTTTACAGAGCAGCCGCATTTGGATAATACGATCATTCTCGGCTATGCGGGCATAAAAACCGAACAAACTGCAGAAGCTGTGAGATTGTTGTTTGAGGATAAGTAAGGCAGTTATTGGGCTTGTGTGGTTCAAAGCCCACAATTTCGCAATTTCTGTGTTGACAAAGATTTTGTACTTTGGTATAATTAACTTTAATTATGATTATTATTTTAATGTGAAAAGAGTGATATTATGGAAATTACCAAGGATATGGTCGAATACGTTGCCGAATTGTCCAGGCTTAAGCTGACAGATGAGCAGTGTGAATCCACCCGCAAGGGTCTCGGCGAGATAATCAGCTATATGGACGTTTTGAATAATGTGAACACAGACGGCATTGAACCGATGTCCCATGCTTTTGCGGTTAAGAACGTCATGCGTGACGATGTTGTGAAGCCGAGTGCTGACAGAGCAGAGCTTCTGAAGAATGCGCCCAAGGCTGATGATGAAGCGGTTATTGTACCGAGGACAGTTGAATAGTTTTCCGGACAAAATAATTCTGAAAGGACATTAGATGATATGAACATTACTGAAATGACTGCCCTTGAACTGGGCAAAAAGATAAAGAATGGTGAAGTTCGTGTTGCCGAAGCGGTTCAGAGCTTTCTTGACGCTATTGAGAAGACTGACGGCAGTATCAACGCCTACATTACCGTAACCCGCGACGAGGCATTGGCTCGTGCCGAGGAGGTTCAGAAGCAGATTGATGCCGGTGAACTCGATTCCCCTCTGGCAGGCGTGCCTGTGGCAATCAAGGATAATATTTCAACCCGCGGCATAAAGACAAGCTGCGCTTCAAAGATTTTGGGCGACTTCAAGCCACCGTATAATGCGACTGTTATTGATAAGCTGAATAAGGCGGGCGCCGTTGTTATAGGCAAGCTGAATATGGACGAGTTTGCTATGGGCAGCACGACCGAGACGTCGTATTACGGCCCGACAAAGAACCCGTGGAATACCGATAGGGTTCCGGGCGGTTCGTCAGGCGGCGCAGCTGCGGCAGTTGCAGCACTCGAAGCGCCGTATGCTCTCGGCTCAGACACAGGCGGCAGTATCAGACAGCCTGCTTCGTTCTGCGGCGTTACGGGTATGAAACCGACTTACGGAGCGGTTTCACGTTACGGCTTGATTGCTTATGCTTCATCTCTCGACCAGATAGGCCCCGTTGCAAAGGACGCAGCCGACTGTGCGGCAATCCTCGATGTTATTTGCGGTAAGGACGAGATGGACGGCACATCACTCGACGTCGAGCACAAGAACTACCTTGACTCGCTGACCGGTGACGTCAGCGGCCTTAAGATAGGTATTCCAAAGCAGTGCTTCGGCGACGGTCTTAATAATGACGTTAAGTCAGCAGTACTTTCGGTTGCTGAAACGCTTAAACAAAAAGGCGCAGTGGTTGAAGAGTTTGATATGGATATTATCGAATACGTAGTTCCGACTTATTATATTATAGCCGCAGCCGAGGCAAGCTCAAACCTCTCCAGATTTGACGGTGTGAAGTACGGCTTCAGAGCCGAGGAGTTTGATGATCTGACCGATTTGTATAAGGCAACCCGAAGCGAGGGCTTCGGCGAGGAGGTTAAGCGCAGAATTCTTCTGGGAACCTTCGCCCTTTCAACCGGCTACTATGACGCTTATTATAAGAAAGCTCTGCAGGTTAAGGCTCTTATCAAGAAGGCGTTTGACGAAGCGTATGAGAAGTTTGACGTGATCTTGTTCCCTGCTGCTCCGACAACAGCTCCGAAGCTTGGCGAAAGCCTCTCAGACCCGCTTAAGATGTACCTGTCGGATATCTATACAGTATCTGTCAACCTCGCCGGACTTCCGGGTATCTCCGTACCGTGTGGGTTTGACAGTGATGGAATGCCGGTCGGCGCTCAGCTTGTTGGCGCACCGCTCGGCGACGATGTTATACTCAACGCGGCGTATACTTATCAGACACTAACCGACTTCCATAAGAAGTCGCCTGCAAATATCGGAAAGGAGCGTGACTAATATGGCATGGGAAACCGTAATGGGTCTTGAAGTTCATGTTGAGCTTGCGACCAAATCAAAGATTTTCTGTTCATGCACAACGGAATTCGGCGGCGAGCCTAATACTCATTGCTGCCCGGTGTGTACCGGTATGCCGGGAACACTGCCGGTTGTCAACCGCCAGGTTGTAAACTATGCAATGAAGGCCGGCATAGCGCTGAACTGTGATATTACGAGATATAATAAGTTCGACAGAAAGAACTACTTCTACCCGGATTTGCCTAAGGCATACCAGATTTCACAGCTCTACCTGCCCATATGCCAAAATGGCCGTGTCCCGATTGAAACAGAGTCCGGAGTTAAGAAGAATATCCGAATCCATGAGATACACATGGAGGAGGACGCCGGCAAGCTGATACATGACGAGTTCAACGACGAGACAAAGTGTGACTATAACCGCTGCGGCGTTCCGCTTATTGAGATTGTAAGCGAACCTGACTTCAGAAGCGCAGACGAGGTTATCGCATACCTCTCAAAGCTCAAGTCCACCCTTGAATACCTCGGCGTTTCCGACTGTAAGATGCAGGAAGGCTCAATGCGTGCCGATGTAAACCTTTCTGTCAGACGAGTAGGCGATGAAGAATTCGGTACAAGAACCGAAATGAAGAACCTGAACTCGTTCAAGGCGATCGCCAAAGCAATAAACTATGAAGCAAAGCGCCAGATAGACGTTATCGAGCGCGGCGGAAAGGTAATACAGGAAACACGCCGCTGGGACGATAACAAGGACAAGAGCTATGCCATGAGAAGCAAGGAGAACGCTCAGGACTACAGATATTTCCCTGAACCCGATATTCCTCCGATTGAAATTGATGATAACTGGTTTGATGAGGTCAAAAACAGCCTTCCTGAACTCGCTGAAGCGAAGAAAGCGCGCTATGTGAGCGAGTTCGGCCTGCCCGAATATGATGCTAACATGATAACCGGTCAGAAAGCTCTTGCAGATTTCTTTGAAGCAACAACAGCTATATGTAATAACCCGAAAGAGGTTTCAAACTGGATAATGGGCGAGCTTATGCGAAAGCTCAGTGATGAGGGTATCGAAGCTAAGGATATGAAGCTGACCCCCGATGCTCTTGCGAAGCTGATTGAGCTTGTTGGCAAAAAGACCATCAACCGTAACAAGGCAAAGGAAATTTTCGGCATTGCGTTTAATGAAGATTTAGATGTCGAGAAGTACGTCAAGGATAATAATCTTGAACAAGTCAGTGACGAAGGCCTCGTCCTTGATATAGTGAAAAAGGTAATCGAGAACAATGCTCAGGCAGTAGACGACTATAAGTCGGGCAATAAAAAGGCAATAGGTTTCCTCATGGGTCAGTGCATGAAGGAACTCAAAGGCAAAGGCGACCCGGGCGTAGTAAATAAGCTGCTCAGCGCAGAACTGAATAAGTAAATCAAAAAAGCCTCCTTGCACGGGAGGCTTTTCACTTGCCGAAGGCAAATTTAATTGAAAAAGCACGCAACATTGCGCCGCAGGCGCATAATCACAAAAAGGTGGTAGCGACAGCGTGACTTTTTGTGAGAAGGAGGAACAGTGGAACGGGTGATCGATTTTTTTGACAAAAAAATCGGAACAAGTAAAACTTGTTCCGACGTGGCTCCTCCAGTTGGACTCGAACCAACGACCCTTCGGTTAACAGCCGAATGCT
>CAJKEB010000076.1 GCA_905198865.1 uncultured Eubacteriales bacterium | reverse complement strand
CCTACCGCAGTTTGCATTACCGCCCATTGCATGGGCGGTCTCCGGCTGCAAGCTTAGCTTGCAATAACTCCCCGATAAACTATAATTTATCATTTCTTTGCTTTCGGATCAAAAATCAAGGCTACTAAAAATCCGAAAAACACTGCTGCAGCTATTCCTCCGGCAGCCGCAGCCGTTCCGCCGGTTATTATGCCGATAAACCCCGATTGGTCAACCGCTTTCATAACACCCTTTGCAAGAACGTTTCCAAAGCCTACAAGCGGGACGGTTGCTCCGGCTCCGGCAAAATCGACCAGCTTGTCATATACTCCGATACCACCGAGAATTGTACCGATAATCACATATAAAACCAAAATCCGTGCCGGAGTCATTTTGGTTTTGTCTATCAGAATCTGTGCGACTACGCATATGAGACCGCCAACCCAAAAGGCGTTCAAATAATCCATATTTATACATCTCCAATTAAGATTTTGTAATTAAATTTGTAATTCATTCGATATAGCCACAGCATGTGCAATACCGGGGACGGATTCGCCCTGAAAGCTCGATGTCGGACTGAGCAGCGCTCCGGTTCCAACAATCAGAACACGGTTCAGCTTTTTTTCTTTAAGCATCTTGTACACATATCCGCAAAAAGTCGCCGCAACACATCCGCAGCCGCTGCCGCCTGCATGCACATCCTGTTTTTCAAAATCAAACATCATACAGCCTGTGTCATTGTAATTGTTTCTCATATCGTAATTTTCGGTTTCAAGCAAATTTATAAGAACCTCACGCCCCACCTTGCCCAGATCACCCGTCAGAATCAGGTCATAATCCTCAGGCTTTCTTCCCGTATCGGCAAAGTGCGCAAGCAGCGTATCACAAGCGGCAGGTGCCATCGCTCCGCCCATATTGTTGGCGTCCGTTACACCGAAGTCAATTACCTTGCCTGTCGTAACATGCGTAATATACGGTCCGCCGCTGTTATCATTCTCCGCACAGCCCTTTAAGACCGCTGCGCCGGCGCCGGTCACCGTCCACTGTGCGGTCGGCGTTCTCTGACCGCCGTACTCCAAGGGATTTCTGTACTGCCTCTCTGCCGTACAGAAATGACTTGACGCAACCGCAAGCACCTTGTCCGCTCCGCCGCCGTCAACAATGACCGCACCGAGGCTTAAACCCTCAACCATCGTTGAGCATGCTCCGTACAAGCCGTAAAACGGAATCCTCAGTTCTCTCGCGCTGAACCCTGAGCTTATACATTGGTTAAGCAAATCGCCGGCAAACACTATATCAATATCATCGCTTGTCTCACCCGATTTTTGTATTGCCAGTTTTGCCGCTTCACGCTGCATCTTGCTTTCACACTTTTCCCAGGTGTTTTCGCCCCATTCCGCGTCCGGCATGTGTACGTCAAAATACCCCGACAGCGGACCTTCGCTCTCTTTTGTTCCGACAATCGAGGAGGCTGCCGACACCGCAACCGGTCTTTCAAGTTTTATTGTCTGCTTTCCAAGTCTGAACGCCATGATTTAACCTCCAATCAACACCTTATAAAGCCAGTAAATAAGTCCGACAACCACAGAGCTTGTTATGCCGTACACAAGCACAGGTCCCGCAACGACAAACATCTTTGCCGACATACCAAGAACGAGACCTTCACGCTTGAATTCCATTGCAGGTGATGCAACAGAATTTGCAAACCCGGTTATCGGGACTATAGTACCCGCTCCTGCATACTTTGCGATTTTCGGGTAGACATCAAGACCCGTGAGCAGAGCTCCGATAAACACCATCGTCACGCTGACGGCGGTCTTTGCATTCTCTGCGTCCATATGCAGAACATTTTTGTATAAGTCCGAAAACGCCTGACCGATAACGCAAATTGCACCGCCGAACAAAAATGCCAGAAGCATGTTTTTAAATATAGGACTCTTCGGCGAGGTCTTTTCAATATAATCAAGGTAATCCTTATTTTCGTTTTTTTGATTCGGCATATTCTCACTTCCAATTTTTTATTTTTACAGGATTATTGTTCCGCAAAGAAATATATTTATTCTGAAAATATGTTAGTTTTTTATGACGTTAATTTTTCCCGCATTTTTAGCAGAACTTTTTTTTCAAGCCTCGACACCTGAACCTGTGAAATGCCGAGCATTGCGGCGATTTCGCTCTGGGTTCGCTGCTTGAAGTACCGCATATATATAATTAATTTTTCACGCTCGTCAATCCCGTCAAATGCCTCGCTCAGCATAATCCTGTTTTCAATCTTTTCCTCGTAGTCTATGTCACACTCGATTTTATCAACCATCTCACGGCTCTCCGACTTTCCGTCGTCAGTTTTTGCATATAAGGATTCCGGACGCATAACCGCCTCAAGCGCAGTTGACAGTTCCTGCGGCGTTATGCCGAGTTCATCTGCAATCTGTGAAAGAGTCGGTTCGTTACCGCTCTCCGACATCAGTCTTTCACGTACGGCTGCCGCCTTTGCCGAAATATCCTTATACGCACGGCTGACCTTGATTATTCCGTCATCACGTATGAACCTCTTGATTTCGCCGATAATCATCGGCACTGCATAGGTTGAAAACGCGACATCAAAGCTTCTGTCGAACTTATCGACTGCTTTAATCAGTCCGATACAGCCAATCTGAAACAAATCCTCCGCCTCATGACCTCTGCCCGAAAAACGCTTAATCACAGACCGCACAAGACCGACATTATTCTCGATGATTTCTTCTTTTGCCTTTTTGTCTCCGTTTTCAATCCGTATAAGTAATTCTTCGTTCGACCTCCGGTACTTATTCATACGCTCTTACCTATGTGCTTTGTCATTCTGACAACAGTTCCTTTGCCCGGTTCTGACTTGACGTCAAGCTCGTCCATAAAGCTCTGCATAACCGTGAAGCCCATACCGCTCCGCTCATCTTCGGGCGAGGTTGTATACAGAGGTTCCATCGCCTTTTCTATATCCGCTATTCCTCTGCCCTCGTCACTGACGGTTATTTCAAAGCTGTCGCATTCGCCGCAGATAATTTCACAGTGGATTTTAACCGTTCCGCCGCCGTCACGATAGCCGTGAATGATTGAGTTGGTTACAGCTTCGCTGACCGCGGTCTTTATATCTGCAAGCTCCTCAACCGTCAGGTCAAGCTGCGCCGCAAAGGCTCCGACTGCTGCGCGCGCAAACGCCTCGTTTGATGTCCTCGGCGGGATTTCAAGATTCATATAGTTATTCATTTTTCCTTTACCTCCGCTTATCCGCAATTCTTATCCAAAAGTTTTTTTATTCCCGACAGCTCAAGCACTCTGTCAACCTGCGGACGAGGTCTGACAAGCATCATCTTTCCGCCCATCGCCTTGAGCTTTTTGTATCTACCCATAATCATGCCAAGCCCCGAGCTGTCCATAAACGTCACTCCGCCCAAGTCAAAAATAAGACTGCTAAGGTTATTAATATCAATCGCCCTGTCAATCTCATCCCTGATTTCCGCAGTGCAGTGCTGGTCAATCTCTCCGTAAAGCTTCACAACCAAGGTATCTCCTATTTGTTCAGTATTAAACCTCATATTGTTTTATCACTCCTTGCTCATAGTTTTAATATTCTGCCACCCTTCATATTTGACGCCGGTTATATTTCCGCCTTTATTTCCCGGCGATAACTCTTCGTCAAATTTCTGCAAAAACTTAATATTAAATTTTTATCTTGATATTCCGCATATTTTATGTTAACATTATTATAAGAATATACTTAGAGCTATTGTGTTGATTTTTAATATATCCAAATACAAACTGTAGGGGCGGCTATCAGCCGCCCGCAGACAGCTGCAACGGAGGACTTGAAGTTTTATGAACAATCGTGAAAACATCCGAAATTTTTCTATCATAGCACATATTGACCACGGCAAGAGTACGCTTGCCGACAGGCTTCTTGAGCTTACCGGAGCCTTGACCGAGCGCGAGATGCAGGCTCAGATACTTGACAATATGGAGCTTGAGCGCGAGCGCGGAATTACCATAAAAGCCCGTGCCGTCAAGCTCATATACAAGGCAAAGGACGGCAAGGAATATGAGCTTAACCTTATCGACACACCGGGGCACGTTGACTTTAACTACGAGGTTTCACGTTCTCTGGCTGCCTGCGAAGGCGCTGTCTTGGTTGTCGATGCGGCTCAGGGCATAGAGGCTCAGACCCTTGCAAACACATATCTTGCACTTGAACACGACCTTGAAATTGTTCCCGTTATAAACAAAATCGACCTGCCCAGCGCACGGCCTGATGAGGTGAAGCAGGAAATTGAGGACGTTATCGGAATAGACGGTGAAAACGCGCCGCTGATTTCGGCTAAAAACGGCGTTAATATCGAACAGGTTCTTGAAAAGATAGTTGAACTTATACCTCCTCCGGACGGTGATGAGAATGCTCCGCTTAAGGCGCTGATTTTCGACTCATACTATGACGCATACAAGGGCGTAATCGTTTATGTCCGTGTTATGGACGGAACGCTCAAAGCCGGTCAGCGCATTAAGATGATGGCGACCGGCAGTGAGTTTGACGTGGTTGACGTGGGCTATCTGCATCCGAACGGTCTTGCACCGTCAAAGGAAATTTCAGCCGGCGAGGTTGGCTTTATCACAGCGAGTATAAAAAACGTTCAGGACGTACATGTCGGCGACACTGTCACAACAGCTGCAAACGGAGCGTCAGAAGCTCTGCCGGGCTATAAAGAAGTCAAGTCGATGGTTTACAGCGGAATTTATCCGGCTGACGGCGCAAGGTATGACGACCTGAGAGAAGCTCTCGAAAAGCTGCAGCTCAATGACGCCGCGCTCAACTTTGAGGCAGAGACATCAGTTGCTTTGGGCTTTGGTTTCAGATGCGGATTTCTGGGACTTCTGCACATGGAGATTATTCAGGAGCGTCTGGAACGCGAATTCAACCTTGACTTGGTTACGACCGCTCCATCTGTTGAGTATAAAGTAATAAAGACAGACGGAACCGTGCTGAAGATTGATAATCCGACAAACATGCCGGAGCCGTCCGAGATTGACTATATGGAGGAGCCTATAGTAAGGGCTTCAATTCTGTCGCCCAAAGAATATGTCGGAAGCATAATGGAGCTTTGTCAGGACAGGCGCGGAAGCTATATCGACATGGAATACCTCGACACTAACCGTGTACAACTTAACTACCTGCTGCCGCTCAACGAGATTATCTATGACTTCTTTGACGCGCTTAAGTCCAGAACACGCGGCTATGCGTCGTTTGACTATGAGTTTGAAAAATACGAACGTTCAAACCTCGTTAAGCTCGACATGCTCTTGAACGGTGAAATGGTAGACGCACTGTCGTTTATTGTCCACGCAGACAGAGCATACAGCAGGGGCAGAAAAATGGCTGAAAAGCTCAAAGAAGTAATTCCGAGACAGCTGTTCGAGATTCCCATTCAGGCAGCAGTCGGAGGTAAGATTATCGCGCGCGAGACTGTCAGAGCAATGCGCAAGGACGTACTTGCAAAGTGCTACGGCGGTGATATAACAAGAAAGAAAAAGCTGCTTGAGAAGCAGAAAGAAGGCAAGAAGCGTATGCGCCAGGTCGGAAGCGTTGAGGTTCCGCAGGAGGCGTTTATGTCTGTGCTTAAGCTCGACGATTAATTCAGGTGATACAATGCTTGGAATTTATATTCACATACCGTTTTGCAAGCAAAAATGTAAATACTGCGATTTCAACTCATATTCCGGTATCGAGAATATGAGTTCTTCGTATGCAGAAATGTTAGTACGTGAAATTGAGTGCTGCGGTCAGACCGGCAGAACCGCTGACACGATTTATATCGGCGGCGGCACACCTACCTATATAAGCGCCGGATATATCAAAAATATCATGGACGCATTAAGAGAGAACTTTGTGATAACAGACGACGCCGAGGTCACGATTGAATGCAACCCCGGCACTGCGGATTTTGAAAAACTGGCGCGCCTGAAGCAAGCCGGGATAAACCGGCTGAGCATAGGTCTGCAGTCGGACAACGATAAAATTCTGAAAACTCTCGGCAGAATACACACATATGAAGAATTCAGAAAGTGCCTCGGCGATGCGTTAAAGGCGGGGTTTGAGAATATTTCAGCGGACCTGATGTTTGGTCTGCCCGGACAGACCCGTGATATCTGGATTAATACATTAAAGAATATTTCCGGTCTTCCGCTCAGTCACATCTCAGCCTATTCACTTAAAATCGAAGAGGGAACGCCGTTTTATAATATGTATAAAAACGGCAGTCATGACATACCCGATGATGATATGAACCGGATTATGTATGACGACTGCACCGAAATACTGACACAAAATGGATTTGAGCGGTACGAGATTTCAAACTTCGCACGTGATAAAAAGTTATCACGGCATAATATGAAATACTGGCAGTGCGAGAACTATATCGGCTTCGGAGCCGGTGCATGTTCGTGTATCGGCGGCAAAAGAACCGCCAATATCCGCGGCGTATCTGAATATATAGAAGAAATAAGACAAAGCGGTAGTGCGGTCACCCCTGACGAAACGGTTATAAACACAATTTCTGACTCGATGAGTGAGTTTGTATTTTTGGGACTGCGCCTTGACAAGGGCGTATCAAAAGCTGACTTTAAAAGTAAATTCGGCATGGATATATACGAGGTTTTTGACACCGTATTGGACAAACACCTGAACCGGACAAAAACAATAACAGATACTGAAACACACATAAAGATAAAACCCGAATACACATATGTATCAAATGCTATAATGGCGGATTTTGTTTAAAATAAGTTAGATGCAGTGCTGTTAAATTATAGTTTATCGGGGAGTTATTGCAAGCTAAGCTTGCAGCCGGAGAC
>CAJKEB010000075.1 GCA_905198865.1 uncultured Eubacteriales bacterium | reverse complement strand
CCTCCCCAAAAGCCTCTCCCTCCGGGAGAGGTGTCAGCGGAGCTGACGGAGAGGGTTTCGTGCGTCAAACTATAATTTTTAAACATCACAGGGCTGCTGCAATTGCTAATGCAGCAGCCCCGTTTTCTGTTGATATTTTGCTTTATTCTTTTACGTCTATTTCTACGCCAAGCGAGCGGAGCTTATCAACGAAGTTTTCGTAACCTCTTTCAATATGCGCTATATCATGGATTTCACTTGTTCCGCTTGCCTTGATTGCCGCAGCTGTGAGCGCGGCTCCGGCTCTTAAATCAGTCGCTTTTACGTCTGCACCCGACAGCTTCGGAACACCCTCGATGAATGCGGCATTTCCTTCTGTTTTAATTTTTGCACCCATTCTGCATAATTCTGGAATATGTGAAAATCTGTTTTCAAATATTGTCTCAACAACCATTCCGTTGCCGTCAGCGATTGTTAGCAGTGACATAATCTGAGCTTGGAGGTCTGTTGGGAATCCCGGATACGGCATTGTCTTTATATCAACAGATTTAGGCCTGCCGCCCGGAGTTAGAATTATTGACCCGTTTGAAGTATTATAGTCACAGCCCATTTCGCCGAGTTTGGCAAGAAGAGGTTTTAGATGGTTCGGTTCGGCGTTTTCAAGAGTTATACCGCCGCCTGTAACGGCACCGCAGATAAGAAATGTTCCGGCTTCGATTCTGTCCGGAATAATGCTGTGGTTGGTTTTATGAAGCCTCGGCACTCCTTTTATTATTACTGTGTCCGTTCCTTCTCCGCTAATATCTGCGCCCATTTCGCAGAGGAAATGTGCGAGATCTACAATTTCTGGCTCTTCTGCCGCATTTTCGATTATTGTCGAACCGTTTGCAAGTGTTGCCGCAATCATTATATTTTCTGTTGCGCCTACGCTTGGAAAGTCAAGATATATTTTGGCACCCTTCAGTCCGTCTTTGCACGAGACTTCCACAAATCCGTGTCCCTGCTTAATTTTTGCGCCCATAGCAGAAAACCCTTTAAGATGCAAATCTATAGGCCGTGCGCCTATTTTACATCCGCCCGGCAGCGGTAGCTTGACATGACCAAATCTTGCCAGTATTGGGGACATGACAAGCACGGAACCTCTGAGCTTTGAATATAATTCATAGTCGGGTTTATTCTTCTTTTTCGGCTTTTTAAGACTTATATGCACGGAGTTATGATTATCGCGTTCTGCTGTTCCGCCGGAGGCACGAATTATTTTCAGCATTGTTTCGGTATCTGACAAGCAGGGAATATTATCAAGAATTGTATCTTCGTCCGAAAGCATTGAGGCTGCCATGATTGGCAGCGCGGCATTTTTTGAACCGCTTATTCGCACAGTGCCGCCAAAATTACTGTTTGTGCCGTTTATTATATATTTTGACATGTTTATCTTAACCTTTCAAATTTATAGCCGCAAAATACCTCTGTTACTTGCCGCTGCCGATCTGCGATGTCTGCTGATAAGCCGCTGCGGATTCGGGACTGAATGCCAAAATCGGCACATAGGTTTTGGCGGTGATGAATATTCCGAAGGCGAGCAAAATCGCTGAGATGATTGATTTTTTCATAAATTCCTCCGAATTTTGATTTTGTTTTGGATTATCCGCCACATTATTATTTTCACCGCAGCCGAGATTTTTAAACATGAAATATTTTAATTATTTTCATATATTTCCATTGACATTAGGTCTGAATCGGTATAATATTATTATAGTATTACATCGTTTAAAATAATGTATTTGGAGAATAATATGATACATATCTTTGTTGATTTTGAAATGAACAGCATAGCTAAAGAATTGTTTGACGAATTTCAGGATTGTCATATGGAAATCATTGAAATCGGTGCAGTTGCTATTGATGACAGTATGCAGGAAATCGGGAGCTATAAGCGCTATATAAAGCCTCAGTATAACGAGCATATAATGCCGAGGTATGTCGAGTTAACCGGTATAAGTGATGAGACTGTCGCTGACGCCGCGGATTTTGATGAATGCTTTTTTGATTTTCTCAAATGGTGCGGTTCTTTTGCCGGTAAAAACGGTTATGAGATTTATGCGTGGAGCAAGAGCGATCTCGACCAGATAAAGAGGGAACTGAAATTAAAAAAGATTAATAAGAATAAACCGAGCGTAAAATGGATGCTCAGTCATTGGTATGATTATCAAAAGGAGTATTGCGGTATGCTTGGGCTCAGTCATCCTATTTCGCTTGACAGAGCGATAAGCTCGCTTGAACAGGAATTCTCGGGTAAGATGCACGACGCCTTATGCGATGCGAGGAATACTGCAAGACTGTATAAATTTGCTCATGATAAGAAAAGCTTTGAAAAAATTGTTAAACCGCTTAAAGAGACAATTAATCAGGAGCCTACCCTTACCTGTGAGATAGGTGAGATTTTAAATTTTGATGTTCTGAATAATTTAGATGTTGCTGAATAATAATTAGGGCTGTATCACAGTAATGTGGTACAGCCCTCAGATTTTTAATTATTTATTGTCTTCAACCAGCTTGTCGATGACATTCTGCGGTGCTTCGCGGTAACATTCAAATTCAAATTCAAAGTCGCCTCTTGCCTGAGTCATCGAACGTAAGTCTGACGCATATGTGTGCATTTCTGCCATTGGAATTTCGCCTTCAATCATGGTCATGCCGTCGCCGATCGGTTCCATACCAAGCATTTGACCGCGGCGTTTATTTATATCGCCTATTATATCGCCGGTATAGCTGTCGGGAGCGTAAACCTTGAGATGACCGATAGGCTCAAGAATAACAGGCGAAGCCTGAGGCATACCGGCTTTGTATGCAAGATTTGCAGCCATCTTAAATGCCATTTCGGAAGAGTCAACATCATGATATGAGCCGTCGACTAATGTTGCTTTAAGTCCTACCATCGGGAACCCGCCGAGAACTCCGTGTTCCATCGCCTCCTGCAAGCCTTTTTCAACCGCCGGGAAATAGCCTTTGGGAACGCTGCCGCCGAAAATCTTTTCTTCAAATACAAGTCCTTCTTCATCAGATGGCTCAAATTCAATCCATACATGACCATATTGACCGTGTCCGCCGGACTGCTTTTTATGCTTTCCTTCAACCTTGACCTTCTTGCGGATTGTTTCACGATAAGGTACCTTTGGCTGCTCAAAGGAAATATCAACTCCGAATTTGTTTCTGAGTTTTGATACGATTACATCAATGTGCTGATCGCCCAGACCCTTTAAGATTTGCTGTCTGGTCTCTTTATTTGTTTCAAATGCAAAGGTCTTGTCTTCGTCCATAAGCTTAATCAGACCTTGAGCAATCTTGTCGTCGTCGCCTTTCTTTTTAGGCACAACAGCAAGCTCCATGTTAGGCTTTGCAAATTGAATTCCATCAAGCTGAAGCGGATGATTAAGACCGCTTAAAGTATCTCCGGTCTTGGTTTTTGTCAGCTTAGTAACCGTACCTATATCACCGGCTGCAAGCTGTTTTACCTCAATTTGCTTTTTGCCCAGCATCGTGTAAATCTTGCCTATTTTTTCGTTTGTATCACGGTTCATATTGTATACCGTGGTATCGGGAGTCATAATGCCGGAAAATACCTTAAAGTATGACAGTTTTCCAACATACGGGTCGGCAACAGTTTTGAATACAAGTGCGCTAAGCGGATCGCTGCTGTCGATTTTAATTCTTGACTCCTCACCGTCCTTCTTTTTGGCAATAATAAATTCTTCACCGGCATTGGGAGCGGGGAAGTATGCATTAATAGCGTTTAAGAGTGACGGTATACCGAGATTGTGATATGCACTTCCGCAGAGAACGGGTACTATATCGCCCTCAGCAACACCCTGACGCAGAGCTGAATACATTTCGGGCAGAGTAAATTCTTCGCCTGCAAAGTATTTATCCATAAGCTCTTCGGATTGCTCCGCAACCGCTTCCTTAATCATTTCGCGCAGCGGTTCAAGCTCGCCTTCAATTCCCTCAGGCATTTCGCCTGTTATTGTACGGTTACCGTCAAAAATTCTGGCTTCCTGCTCAACAACGTTAATAAATCCGATTATCTTGTCGCCTTCCTTAAGCGGAAGCTGGAAAGGAGCAATTTTCTTGCCGTATTTTTCCTTAAGCTGTTCGAGGACTTTTTGATAGTTAACGCGCTCATCGTCTACTTTATTTATGAAGAACATTCTCGGAAGCTTGCGTTCTTCACAGTACTTCCACGCCTTCTCTGCGCCGACTGTCAATCCGGATTTACCGGATAAAACAATTAGTGCGGCATCGGATACACGCAGCGCCTGCTGTACTTCGCCTACGAAATCGAAATAGCCCGGCGTATCAATAATATTGAACTTCGTGCCGTTCCATTCACACGCAGCCAAAGCAGCGGAAATAGAGAATTTCCTCTTTGTTTCTTCCGGGTCAAAATCCATAACGGTTGTGCCGTCCTGAGTCCTGCCGAGTCTGTCTATGTATCCTGCGGTGTAAAGCATTGCCTCGACAAGGCTGGTCTTTCCGGCGTTTCCGTGTCCCAGCAGACAGAAGTTTTTGATTTTAGATGTCTCGTATAATTTCAAAAGTCAACCCTCCAATATTATAGTTTGTATTATTATACATTCTTGATAATTAGAGCTATAATAATAACTCTATTATTCTAATTCTAACTTATTTCAAAAAAATAATCAACCGAAAACTGTACAATGTTTTTATAATATTTTGTGCAATATTAACAAAGTTGCTTGAGCGGATTGTATTATAATTCCGTACCAAAAAAACGTTATTGCAAAATCTTACTATATATTATATAATATTGGTTGTTAAAATATTTGAAATATATGAGGTGCTATTTATGGCGGAATATACACAGGAGCAGTATAATCAGCTTGTTGATGAAATTCAAAAAATTGACTTTGCGGAAATTAAGCTTGAAAACGAGTGCGAGGAGAGAGTTTGCGGAGATTTGAATTTGTGGGACGGAAGAAATACTAAGTTTGGTTACGCAGATGTTTCATGGACAAGCTCAAAGCCAGATTCGATTTCAACATCCGGCGCTGTTATTTGCGGTCCTGAAAAGATTGAGGTTACTGTTACGGCACATTTTTCGTATCAGGATTATCCTGAAATAAGTATTGATAAGGATTTTATCCTGACAGTTCTTTCGGGCAGCGGTGTGAGACAGGAGAAATCCGAAAAGCGTCTTGACAGAAGAGGCAGACATGTTGTGTTTGTCATCGGTGACTCGACTGCAAGTCCGTATCCGCACAGCGGTGAGAACAACCGTTTCCCTCAGACCGGCTGGGCGCAGTATTTCGATAAGTATTTTGACCATGACAAGGCTGTTGCGGTTGACATTGCCATGAGCGGCAGAAGCGCCAAGAGTTACATGACCGAGGATAACTTCAAGTTCTTTAAGGAGAATATCAGCGAGGGAGATTATCTTATTCTTCAGTTCGGGCATAATGATTCCAAGATACAGGATCAGAACAGATATGCCTCCGCAAAGGGATCAATTGAAGAAGAAGGCTCGTATAAAAATCTTATGTCAGTATATATAAATATTGCACGTGATGCCGGAGCAGTTCCGATTATTGCGACCTCAATAAGCCGCAGGAAATTATCTGACGAGAGCCTTGAAGAATATGTGAACGCCGCAAAAGAACTCGGTGAAGAGCTTGGTGTTCCCGTTCTTGATATTTATAGACGTACGAACGATTGGATTAACGAGGTCGGGCTTGAAGAGGCTAAGAGTATGTATAAGATTATCAAGCCGCACGATGAAAGATTTACATATAATCCTGAATTCTTGAATTCACAGTTTTATGAGTGCGGCGACAGTGACGATACGCATTTGAATATTTTCGGAGCGGACAGGGTTGCAAACTGGGTGCTTGATGAAATCCGCATTAATGTGCCGGAGCTTTGCAAATTGATTATATAGCTGTAAATATAAGACTTAAGCGATAATTTTTTAACAAAATTTTCTTTGTTGCAAAAATATATTTGTATATTTTGAAATTGACTTTTACAAAAAATAGGCTTATACTGTTTAAAGGAGGAAATCAATGGCGATTCTGAGTATTATTGGGACGCGTCAGAGGTTTTCTTTTTGTTTTATGAATTGTATAAACGTTAAAAAACCAAATAATATTTATACAAAGCAAAATTATACAAAGCGGTGGTGATATAAGTGAATGATATTTCAAATGAGTTAATGACAAAACTAAATGAAACCAAAATTGCATTCACAATACCGGTATTCGGCGGCATTCCGGTTCCCGAATCCGCAGTTGTTACATGGGTGATCATGGCGGTGCTTGTTCTGCTGTCCGTAATATTCGTGCGTAATCTTAAGCTTGCGCCTAATGGAAGAATTCAGATTGCGCTTGAAACTTTTATCGGGTGGATATACAACTTTTTTACTGATATATTCGGAGAGAAGGGAAGAAAATATATTCCATTTCTTGCAACGGTACTGATATATATTGGCTGCGCCAATATTGTCGGTCTGTTTGGTTTGACTCCGCCTACCAAAGATTTGAATGTGACTGCAGGTCTTGCGGTTATGAGCATTGTTTTGGTCGAATATGCCGGAATAAGTGCGAAAGGCGGTAAGGGCTGGCTCAAGAGCTTTACAAAGCCAATGTCGATTATGACGCCGCTTAACATTCTTGAGATTGTTATAAAACCGTTGTCTCTGTGTATGCGTCTTTTCGGCAACGTACTCGGTTCGTTTGTTATTATGGAGCTGATAAAGATGGTCGTTCCGCTGTTTGTGCCGATGGTTCTTAGCCTGTATTTTGATATATTCGACGGGCTTCTTCAGGCATATGTATTTGTCTTTTTGACATCACTGTACATTCAGGAAGCGGTTGAGACAGACGAATGAGTTTATTAAACTAATTTCAAAAATAATTAACTATATTATAATATATTACTT
>CAJKEB010000074.1 GCA_905198865.1 uncultured Eubacteriales bacterium | reverse complement strand
CATATTAATTGACCTCTAACGAGGTCAGACGCCTTCGCGCCTAACGTGCTTGCTTCGCAAGCCTACCGTAGCTTGAAATACCGCCTTTTGCAAAGGCGGTGCTACGCAAGCCTACCGATGCTTGCATTAAACCGCCGAATTGCGGTTTAGTCAAATAAACTATAATTTGTATTACAAGACAAGAGCCGCTGCGTTAATAATCGCAGCGGCTCTTTTATATTAATGTTTATATACCAGCCTGTTTGATGTAAATAGCTAAGGTCTTATAGATTATTCTTAAATCCCATGGGGTATAATAAAATATATCTGATAGATTAAAATCAGAGGAGATTTAGAATGAAAAAAGACTTTAATATCGAAATGGGTGCACGTATAAAAGCAAAGCGGTTAAACCTAAGATATACAAGAGAAACTTTTGCTGAACTTGTTGATATATCGCCACAGTTTTTGGCGGACATCGAATACGGTAAAAAGGGCATGTCATTTACCACGCTTAAAAAGATATGCAAGTGCCTTGGCGTGTCGTGCGACTATATCATTCTCGGCAAAGAGCCTGCCGGCAAGCGTGAGCAGATATGCGAGATTATTTCAAATATTGACGAGAAGTATATCCCACTCGTGGAGGCTATGCTCGGCAATATTCTGCAAATTATTACTGTTTCCCAAAAGGACGCAGCCGATACTTCGCATGAATAATAGTTATTTTCAGGTTGTGAGCAACAGATGTTTAGATTTTGTTTTGATAGAATTATGAATAGGAAGCGGTATCTGGCGGCTGCGGTGATTTTATTCGCTGCGGCCGTGTGGGTTACTGCGGCATCAAATCTATACGAGCTGCCGCAGCGCAATACCGTTTTATTTTTGAGCATAATTTCATTTGTTGTTGTTTCTTTGATGGCGTTTTTGTGCTTTAAGCTGAGAATTAAGTACCATAATTTTATTAAGCTGTCCGGAATCATAGCCGTGTGCATAGCTGTTGCTTCCTGCGGGATAGCGTATTCCCTGCTCTATAACAACATTTTCTATCAGGATATAATGAGCCTTGACGGGAGCGAAGCACTGGTTTTCGGTACGGTATGCAGCGAACCGAAAGTTAGCTCAAGCGGCGTCACAGTCGGATTTGCGGTTGACACATCATATATATCCGCGGATAACGTAACTCTTGAAAACGCCGGAAAGCTGATGGCTTACATACCAAGTGACATCAGTTCAGATGTCAGCTTCGGCAGCGGAATTTGCTTCACGGCGAAGATAAGCCGTCCTGCTGAAAACATCAATGGTTTCGGCTTCCGCAATTATCTGATGAGCCGCGGCTGTGCAGGTGTGTGCTATACGAAAGTATATGAGCTGTATCAGGCAGACATGACTGTAAAAGACAGGTTTTTGTATTTCGGGTATACAATGCGTGAGAAAATCAAGGATTATGCCGAATACGTAATACCGTGCGGCGATGAACAGGCATTGCTCAAGGGTATACTGCTCGGCGCGAAGGACGACTTTTCGGACGACTTGTATAACAATATGTCCGGCTCCGGCTTTATGCACATTGCCGCAGTGTCCGGACTTCATGTGATGTTCCTGAGCTGGTTCTTGATGTTTATGTTAAAGCGTCTGCCGTTTCGGCTGCGCAGTCTGCTGATTATACCTATACTTGCGATGTTTGCGTGCATAGCCGGCTTCACGCCCTCGGTGTGCCGTGCGGTAATAATGATGAGCGTTATGCTTTTGTCAAAAGTTCTGCTGAGAGACGCTGATACAATCACGTCCCTGTTTTTTGCTGCGCTCATTCTTGTGCTGAGCAACCCGTATGTTTTGTATTCTGTGAGCTTCATACTCTCGTTTACGGCAACTCTCTCGCTTTTGATATTTATCAGACCTATGGCTCTCTGGGGCGTCATAGCGGCTGAAAGGCTTACAGGCAGAATATATGCTGTCTTAATTCGCCGCGGATTTTTAAAGAATGTCGAAAAAAGAGCTGACTTTTCATATACCTGCTCAGGATATATAAGCAAGCTGATTAACTTCTTTACAGTGCCGTTTTCATCTCAGATTTTGCTGTATCCTGTCTCTATGTATATATTCGGCAGAACAGGATTGGCTTCCGTTCTTCTGAATATAATTGTTATACCCTGTACAATGATAATATTTGTTGCCGGTTTGCTTAACTTTGCGGTATATATGCTGGTTCCTGCTGCGGCAAAGCTTATCGGATTTGTCGTGTTCCGCATACCGCTTGGCATAATATGCGCAATCATGGCAAAGACGTCCGATTCATTTCTCAATATTACCTCCAATCAAAAGCCGGGCATTTTGACTTTTGTCCTCTATTCAATTTTCTCAATCGCTTTGTATTATTTTTTGACCTTTTACGGCAAAAAATTTGCAGACCCGCCTAAATCCCCCGAAAATACGTAGTTTTTGAAACACAAAAAAATTTGACTTTTTTTCATAAAACCCCTTGACAAATAAAAAAATCGTGCTATAATATACTCAAAAGGTCAAAGAAAGTCAAAGTCAAATTTGATTTTGACCTATAAAGATTAATCCGAAGCGGAAGTGATTAAAAAGTGAAACTCAGTAATATAATAGAAGACTTTATCAACGAAATGCTCAGTGAGGCAGGCGGCGGCGAGGTTGAGCTGAAGCGCAATGCGCTTGCGGATAAGTTCAGTTGTGTTCCGTCACAGATTAACTATGTTATATCCACGAGGTTTTCGCCGGAGCGCGGTTATCTGGTGGAGAGCCGCAGAGGTGGCGGCGGGTATATAAAGATAACAAGAGTTACAATCAGCGACAAGGGCACAAGGCTTATGCACGTGATAAACTCAATCGGCGGTTCAATCTCGTGTGCGAATGCGGAGGCGATTATAAATAATTGCTTTGACTATGACTTGATAAGTGAAAGAGAGGCAAAAATCATACTCGGCGCAGTCAGTGACAAGGCGCTCGGTCTGAAACAGCCGGTACTTGATGCAGTAAGGGCGAGAATACTTAAAAATATGCTCGTCAGCATTGCGTAAGTTTTTTGGATTTTAAATGCGGAAAGGAATGATATGTATGAAATGTCAGTTATGCGGTAAAAATGAAGCAACCGAAGAGCTGTGGTGTGTTATAAACGGCAAGAAGAGCAATTTAAAGCTTTGCTCTGAATGTGCGGCGGAGTTTACAAAAAAGGTGATGCCGAGCTACGGTTCTATCTATGACACAATCGGGAGCCTGACCTCGGGATTTTTCGGGAATAAGCTCGGCGGTTCGGGGCTCAAGGAGCCGGAGGTATTAAAGGCTGTCAGCCGCTGTCCGGTCTGCGGTATGAGCTATGACGAGTTTGCGGCAAAGGGCAAGCTCGGATGCAGCGAGTGCTACAAGACCTTCCATGACAGAATGTTAAGACCGCTTAAACAGATGCACGGTACTTATGAGCATGTAGGCAAGATACCCGGCAGAGCCGGAGGACAGCTCAAGGTGTCGAGGAAGCTTGAAAAGCTCAAATTCAGACTCAGTGAGGCAATACAGAAGCAGGAGTTTGAAAAGGCAGCGGAGCTTCGTGACGAAATCAAAAAGTTAGAGGAGGAGGCGTGACTTATGTGGTATAACGAATACGGCAAGGACGGCGATGTGGTTTTATCAACCAGAGTTCGGCTGGCACGAAACATAAAGGATATACCGTTTCCGCCCTATGCAAAGGAAAAACAGCAGCAGGAAGTGATAGACAAGTGCAAAGACGCACTGCTCAGCCGTGAGAATAAGGCGTTTGAAGCGATGGAGCTTAAGTTCATTGACTTAGCGGATATGAAGCCGTACGAGAAGCAGGCGATTGCCGAGTGCCACCTGATAAGTCCGCAGATGATAAACGATGACAGAAAGCGCGCGCTTATCTTAAGCGGTGACAGCCGGATAAGCATAATGCTTAATGAGGAGGACCATATGCGGATTCAGTGTATGGAGGCAGGCTTTGAGCTTGATAAGTGCTTTGAGACGGCAAACGACCTTGACGATTATATCGAGGAGAGCGTTGATTATGCGTTTGACAACGACTTTGGCTATTTGACCTGCTGTCCGACAAATGTCGGTACCGGACTTCGTGCTTCGGTCATGGTTCATCTGCCCGGTTATGTTCTGACCGGAAAGTTCAACGAGCTTGCAAACTCGCTTATACAGCTCGGCCTGACCGTAAGAGGAATTTACGGCGAGGGTTCGGAGGGTCTCGGCAATATATTCCAGATTTCAAATCAGGTGACGCTGGGCGTGCTTGAGGAGGATATTATCGAAAGACTTAAGCAAATCGTGTCGGAGGTCGTGTCAAACGAACGTGAGCTGAGACAGCTGCTCCACAAGAATGACAAGTACAGAATTGAAGATAAGGTTATGCGTTCATACGGCACACTCAGGAGCGCGGTTGTAATGACCTCAAAAGAGGCGATGAAGCGCCTGTCGGACGTTCGTCTCGGCGTTGCGCTCGGCATAATCAAGGACGTGAAGTATGAAACGCTGAATGAGATAACATATTTGTCACTGCCGGCAAATATAGTTAAGAACTACAATACAACAAATGAATTCTCGCGCGACTTAAAGCGCGCAGAGATAATCAAAGAAAGGATGTGTTAATTATGTTTGAGAACAGATTTACAGAGAGTGCGCAGAAAGCGATTAATCTTGCTGCGGAAAGTGCAATGGAGCTTGGACATAACTACGTTGGAACAGAGCATATGCTTCTCGGCCTTCTGAAAGAAGGCGAGGGCGTTGCGGCAAAAATCCTGGAGTCCAACGACATCAATGAGGACAACGTAAGCGAAGTAATCCATGAGATATTGACAACGGGCGAACCGATAAGCGCTCCGCCTGACAGCTTCACACCGAGAACGAAGTATGTTATCCAAAGAAGCGCTGTTGAGGCGAGACGTCTCGGACATAACTATGTCGGAACCGAGCATCTGCTCATCGCCCTGCTTAGAGAGACCAGCAGTATTGCGTCAAAGATTTTGATTTCTCTCGGCGCAAATCCGCAGAAGCTCTATACCGATGTGCTGAACATGCTCAGCGATGACGAAGCCGAAGAAGCCGCTGCCGGCGGTTATGCCGCAGGCGAGCCTGCTCCCAAGCCGGGCAGAGGCGGAAAGAAGAGCGACTGCCCTACGCTGATGAAGTTCGGCAGAGACCTGACCGAAATGGCAAGAGATGGCAAACTCGACCCCGTTATCGGCAGAGACAAAGCGATTGAGCGTGTTATACAGATTCTGAGCAGACGCTCAAAGAATAATCCGTGCCTGATCGGCGAGCCGGGTGTCGGCAAGACGGCAGTTGCCGAGGGGCTTGCGCAGAAAATTGCAAAGGGCGAGGTTCCGGAAATCCTTAAGGATAAGAAGGTAATCGCGCTTGAGATGTCGTCAATGATTGCCGGCGCAAAGTACCGCGGCGAGTTTGAGGAAAGACTCAAAAAGGCTATGGATGAAATACGCAAGTCGGGCAAGATAATCCTCTTTATCGATGAAATCCATACAATAATCGGAGCCGGAGCGGCAGAAGGCGCAATTGACGCAGCCAATATCTTAAAGCCTGCCCTGTCAAGAGGCGAAATCCAGATTGTCGGAGCGACAACGCTTGATGAGTACAGAAAGCATATCGAAAAGGACGCGGCGCTTGAAAGACGTTTCCAGCCGATAACGCTTGATGAGCCTACGCCTGAGGATACACTCGAAATCTTAAAGGGTATCCGCGACAAGTACGAGGCGCATCACAGAGTTAAAATTTCCGACGCGGCGCTTGAAGCGGCGGTTAAGCTCTCTGTCAGATATATCTCGGACAGATATTTGCCGGATAAGGCGATTGACCTGATTGACGAGGCGGCGTCAAGGCTTAAGCTCAAAAACATGACTGCGCCGCCGGACGTGCGTGAAATCGAGGAGAAGATTGAGGCGTTAAAGGCCGAAAAGGAGGCAGCAATCACAACCCAGGAATACGAAAAGGCGGCAAAGCTCAGAGACGAGGAAAAATCCCTGCGCGAAAGCCTGCGCAAGACAAAAGAGGAATGGACAAACGACAGCGCAAATGCTGACGCAGTTGTGACAGAAAAGGAGATTGCGGAGATTATCTCGCTGTGGACAAGTATTCCGGTCAAGACTCTTGAGGAGAGCGAGAGCGAGCGTCTGCTCCGCCTTGAAGAAATCCTCCACAAGAGAGTTGTCGGTCAGAACGAAGCCGTTACGGCGGTTGCAAAGGCAATCAGACGCGGCAGAGTCGGACTCAAGGATCCGAAACGTCCGATAGGCTCGTTTATATTCTTAGGCCCCACCGGCGTCGGCAAGACCGAGCTTTCAAAGGCTCTTGCCGAAGCAATGTTTGGTGACGAGGATTCGATAATCAGAGTTGATATGTCTGAATACATGGAGAAGCATTCGGTATCACGTCTGGTAGGTTCGCCTCCGGGATATGTCGGATATGACGAGGGCGGTCAGCTCACCGATAAGGTTCGGACAAAACCGTATTCAGTCATACTTTTCGATGAGATTGAAAAGGCTCACCCTGATGTGTTCAATATCCTGCTCCAGATTCTGGAGGACGGTATTCTGACCGATTCGCAGGGCAGACGTGTTGACTTCAGAAACACGGTAATAATCATGACAAGCAACTTAGGCGCAAGGCTCATCACGGGCGGCGGTACAAAATCTCTTGGCTTTGCCGCAGTTGATGAGGACGAAGAGGCCGAAAGGGATTACGCAAAGATTAAAGAGGACGTTCTGGGCGAGCTTAAACAGGCGTTCAAGCCGGAGTTTCTCAACAGAATTGACGAGATTATCGTGTTCCACAAGCTGAGCCGTGAAAACATTAAAGAAATCGCCGGCAAGATGCTCGGCGGCATTAAGGACAGACTTCAGAGCAACGGTATAACTGCCGAGGTTACGGAGTCAGCAATAGAAAAGATTGCCGAGAACGGCTTTGACGATAATTACGGAGCAAGACCGCTCAGACGCGCTATTCAGTCCGATATTGAGGACATGGTAGCCGAGCGTATGCTTGAGGGCAAGATAAAAGAAGGTCAGACAGTAGTCATAGACTATAAGGACGATAAGTTTGACTGCACTCCGCAAGCGTAAATTATTTAATAAACCCAATGTATATAACTCTAAGAATAAAAGGGCTGCTGCGATTTTTAACGCAGCAGCCCTTGTTATTTTGTAATGAAAATCAAAGTTTAATTGACTAAACCGCAACTCGGCGGTTTAATGCGAGCATCGGTAGGCGGACGAAGTC
>CAJKEB010000073.1 GCA_905198865.1 uncultured Eubacteriales bacterium | reverse complement strand
GCCGAATTGCGGTTTACCAATTTAGATTTTTAAACCTTTTTCTAAAAGGTTTGTGCTCGTCAAACTATAATTTATCAAACAGTCGGCTGATGTGTGATTGGGCTGAAACAGCTCTTGTCATTCAGCGGCAAATAAAGATAGGGTATTGTAAAATATTGTATCATATGATATAATATATAATTAGTATATTACAATTTGGAGGAATTAAATATGGGACTCTACAGCATAATACTTGCCGCAGGAGAGGGCAAGAGAATGAAATCAAACATTGCAAAGCCGCTTCAGCAGGCTGCCGGCAAGGCGCTGGTCGAATGGGTTGTCGATACCGCCTGTGATGCAGGCAGTGATGAAAATATAGTTGTCATCGGCCATAAGGCAGAGGACGTTAAGGAATACCTGGGCGACAGGGTTACTTATGCCTATCAGTATGAGCAGCTCGGCACAGGTCATGCTGTTATGCAGGGAATAGAGAAGATAAAGAACGTCGAGGGTACTGTTATGGTTCTTTACGGCGATGCGCCGCTTATCGAGGCCGAGACACTCAAGCGTGTGCGTGAGGATCACAGCAGAAAGAAGAGAGCTGCAACAGTAATCACCGCAAATATCGACAATCCCTACGGTTACGGCAGGATTGTCAGAGAGAACGGCGAAATCGTCAAAATTGTTGAGCAAAAGGACGCAAACGACGACGAGAAGGAAATCAAAGAGATTAATTCGGGTATGTACTTCTTTGATATCCAGAAGCTGAGAGACGCTCTTTCAAAGATTACGAACGACAATGCTCAGGGCGAATACTACATCACCGATGTTGTAGAAATCATGCTGAGCGAGGGCGAAAAGGTCGGCGCATATATCACTGACTTGGAGCAAATTTTGGGTGTTAACGACAAGCTCCAGCTCTCACAGGTCGGCAAAATCCTCAACCGCCGCAAGGTCGAAGCGCTTATGCTCAGCGGTGTTACGATTATCGACCCGGACAAAGTCCAGATTACCACAAACGTCAAGGTCGGCAGAGATACGGTCATATATCCGGGAACTGTGCTTGAGGGCAATACGGTTATCGGTGAGAACTGCGTCATAGGCTCGGATTCGACTTTGAATAACTGCAAAATCGGCGATAATACCACTGTATTAAAGACGGTCGGCATCGACAGTGAGGTCGGCTCAAACACAAATGTGGGTCCGTTTGCATATTTAAGACCCGGTACAAAGGTTGGCTCGGACGTTAAGATAGGCGACTTTGTCGAGATAAAGAACTCAACAATCGACGATGGCACTAAGGTTGCGCACCTCACTTATATCGGCGACGCGGATGTCGGCAAGAGGGTTAACTTCGGCTGCGGAACGGTTGTTGTTAATTATGACGGTGAAAACAAGCACCGTTCTGTAATTGAGGACGACTGCTTCATCGGCTGCAATACAAACCTCGTCTCACCGGTGGTTGTAAGACACGGCGCATACACAGCCGCAGGCTCGACCATTACCGATGAGGTTCCGGCTGAATCACTCGCAATCGCGCGTTCAAAGCAGGTGGTAAAAGAACAGTGGACAGCAAAGAGAAAGACCGGCAAAAAGAGCGATAAAAAGCAGGATAAATAATAAGCATAATCTAAGGAGCGGCATTAATATAATGTATATGATAGTCGGGCTGGGAAACCCGGGCAGTAAATATGTGAATACACGGCACAATATCGGTTATGATGTGATTGACGCGTTTTGTGCCAAAAATGATATAAAGTTCAGGTCAAGCAAGTTCCGCGCAGAAACGGGAACGGGCATAGTCGGCGGCGAGAAGGTTATCGCCGTCAAGCCCACTACCTTTATGAATTTAAGCGGCGAGGCTGTCGGACCTATTGCGGATTACTATGATATTCCGGCTGAGAATATAATCGTCATATCAGACGACAAGTCAATGGCTCTGGGCAAGCTCAGAATTCGCAAAAGCGGCAGCGCCGGTGGTCACAACGGGCTCAAGAGCATAATACTCCATCTCAATTCTGACCAATTCCCGAGAGTCAAAATCGGCATCGGCAGTCCTGATGCAGACGAGCACGAAGCAATCTGCGATTTTGTCCTGGGCAAGTTCACAAAGTCGGAGACTGAGGTGCTTGTAGATACTGCGGTTCGCGCCGTAAAGGCGATTGAAGAAATAATTACAAACGACGTACAGTCAGCCGTACAAAAATATAACGGGTGATAACCATGAACGGATTTTATGACATAATGCAAAGCCTTGCTGACTTTGATGAGCTGGCGGGCAGTTTAAAACAGAATATTACTCCGGTTAATGTCACGGGTGTGTCGGATTCATTGAGGGCACACCTTGCTTTTTGCGCTGCCGTGAAGTTTTCATCTCCGCTTCTGGTGGTTGCGCCTGACGAGGCGCAGGCGAAGGAGCTTGCGGAGGATTTGAGATTTTTCATCGGTGATGGAGCTTTTGCTGTACTCTACTATCCACCGACGGACTTGCTGTTTTATGATGTAGACGCAAAGAGCCGTGATATTTCGGGACAGCGCCTTGCAGTGCTGGACGCGCTTTCGAGGGATAACAAAAATACATTCGTTGTGACTACGCCGCAGGCATTGCTGAGCGTCACTGTGCCTAAGGCGAAGTATGACGCATATGTCAGGACTTTGTCGGTCGGCAGCGAATGTGACCTTGACGAACTCGCTGAAAACTTTGTCGCACTGGGCTACAAGCGTGAGGATATGGTTGAGGGAGCAGGACAGTTCAGCATAAGAGGCGGTATAGTTGACTTCTTTCCTCATGGGAGCAGGTCTCCTTACCGAATAGAGTTTTTTGACACAGAGGTCGATTCAATCCGAACATTTGACTATGTAACCCAGCGTACAATCGACAGGTGTGACGAGGTCAGAATTACGCCTGCGTCTGAGCTTACTCTTGACGAGGCGGAGTGTAAAAAACTGATAAATAAGCTGGAAAAGCTCCTAACTGATGAGGATTTTAAGAACAGAGCCGGAGCGGATAAAGCGGCGGTGGTGCTGAAGCGTGATACAGAGCGCCTGAAGCAGAGCGTAAAGTTCCCGTCTATCGATAAGTATATTCCGTTTATATACAAGGAAAAGCCGACTATAATGGATTATATAAGCGATGACGCTATAGTTTTTTGGTGCGACGGCAACCGGATAAGTGAAGCATACGAGGCGGAGGCAGCGCGGTTTGCCGAGGACGCGGCTGATATGGCTGAGCGCGGTATAATACCAAAGGCTGACGGCGAATATTTTGTGCCGCTCAAAAAGGCGGTTCGCAGACTTACCAAGCACAGATTTGTCGGCATAAGCGGAATTTCGCATTCCGTGCCCGAATACAGAGCAAAGCGTGTGATTACATTTACAGCCAAGTCGCTTGCGGGATTTCACGGCAAGCTGCAGTTTCTGTACGAGTCGCTCAGGTACTATAAGCAGAGCGCATATAAAATCATTGTACTCGGCGGCAGTGAAATCAGAGCCAAGAACCTTCTTGCACAGCTTATGGACGAGGGTTTTGACTGCGCATATACAGATGTACTCGACTATATTCCGCCGGACAGCAGTATTATCGTAACTCACGGCAGTCTTGCGCATGGCTTTGAACTGCCTATGGTGCGGACAGTCGTTATTTCTGATCGGGAAATATTTGGTCTTGAAAAGAAAAAGAAGAAACGCCGCGGCAAGGTCAAGGGCGAGAAGATTGACAACTTCACCGATCTTAACATGGGGGACTATATAGTCCATAGAAACTACGGCATAGGTCAGTATATCGGTATTGAACAGCTGACGGTTGAGGGAGTGCGTCAGGACTATTTAAAGATTCGCTTCAAGGGCGATGATTACCTGTACGTTCCGACCAATCAGCTTGACATGGTGTATAAGCATATCGCAAAGGACGGCGCAAGGATAAAGCTGAACAAGCTGGGCGGCGGCGAGTGGAGCCGTACAAAGCAGAAGGTCAAAGCCGCGGCTGCCGATATGGCGAAAGAACTGATTGAGCTGTACGCACAGCGCGCAAATACTCCGGGTATAGCCTTCCCGAAGGACGACGAGTGGCAGAGCGACTTTGAGGCAAGGTTCCCGTACGATGAAACCGACGACCAGCTGAGAAGTATTGAGGAGGTCAAGCAGGATATGGAAAAGCCGTATCCGATGGACAGACTGCTTTGCGGCGATGTTGGCTACGGAAAAACAGAAGTTGCACTGCGTGCGGCGTTCAAGGCGGTTACCGCGGGGTATCAGGTGGCGTATCTTGTCCCGACAACCATTCTTGCGTCACAGCATTTCAATACCTTCAAGCAGAGAATGATGGACTATCCGATAAATGTTGCGCTTATGTCGAGGTTTTGTACCGCCGCCGAGGAAAAACGCGTTAAAAATGGTCTTGCCACGGGTGAGATTGACATAGTAATCGGTACGCATAAGATACTGAACAAATCAATCACATATCAAAAGCTCGGACTTTTGGTCATAGATGAAGAGCAGCGTTTCGGTGTTGCGCATAAGGAGAAGATAAAGGAAATGCGTAAGGAGGTCGATGTCCTGACGCTTTCGGCTACCCCTATTCCGAGAACGCTTCATATGTCGCTGACCGGAATACGTGATATGAGCATAATCAACGAGCCGCCGAGCGAGCGTTTCCCGGTATCGACCTATGTTCTGGAATATGACGAGGAGGTCATCCGCGAGGCAATAAATAAGGAAATCGGCAGAGGCGGACAGGTGTATTATTTATACAACCGTGTTGATGGCATATTCAAGGTCGCAAACCGTATAGCAAAGCTTGTCCCCAATGCAAGGATTGCTGTGGCTCACGGCAGAATGAACGAAAGCGAGCTGGAACAAATAATGATGGACGTTTCAGAGGGAGAGATTGACGTCTTAGTCTGCACAACAATAATCGAGACCGGTCTTGATATTCCTAACGTCAATACAATAATAATCGAGAATTCCGACCGCCTCGGACTTGCACAGCTTTATCAGCTCCGCGGTAGAGTCGGCCGCTCAAACCGCATGGCATATGCTTATCTGACTTACCGCAGAAACAAGAGCCTTACTCCGGAGGCTGAAAAACGTCTTCTTGCCATAAAGGAGTTCACCGAGTTCGGCAGCGGATTTAAGATAGCGATGCGAGACCTTGAAATAAGGGGAACGGGAAACCTTATCGGAGCGCAGCAGCACGGTCATATGGAGGCTGTCGGTTACGAGATGTACTGCCGTCTGCTTGAAGAAGCGGCGGCAGAGCTTAAGGGAATGGAGGTAAAGCCTGAGACAGAGACACGTATTGATATTCCGGTCTCGGCGTTTATTTCTGAAAGCTATGTGCCGAATCACAGTCAAAGACTTGCAGCATATAAGAGGGTTGCCTCAATCCGTACTCAAGACGAGCTCTATGACGCATATGACGAGATAGAAGACAGATACGGAACGGTTCCGCGGGAGACAGAAAACCTTATGGAAATCGCTTTAATCAAGGCGTATGCTTCAAGCTATGGCATAACGGACGTAATCGGCAGTGACGGGAGTGTGCTTATCAAGTTTGATGAAGAAAACATTCCCGATATGCAGCCGTGTCTTGCGCTTATCGAAAACAGACCAAGGCAGGTAAGAATAATTAATCCGAAATCACCAAGGATTGAAATCAAGCTTGATAAAGCAAAAGAGGATCTGCATGGGTCTGAGTATTTAAAGGAGCTTAAGGCAATAATGGAGTTCCTTGCAACTTATAATAATTAAGATAATTTTGAATAAATTGTTAACATTTTAATAAGTTTTTACAACAACTATGGAAAAACTTATTGATATGTATTATAATAGGTGAGATAGTTTAAACAGTCTTAGTTGTTTGAGTATTGTAAAAAAAGAGCAAATAATATATTAACATAACATAAAAGGAGAATTGACGATGGACAACGAAAACAAGGACATTTTGAATGACGAAAAGGTCCAACAGATGAAGGACGATGTGAGTGCAAAGATTGCTGACGCAGCGGCAGAAATCAAAGAAGAAATTGATGACGCTAATGAAGCCGCTCAGGAAACTGTTGAAGCAGTTGAGGATGCTGTTGAGGACGCTCAGGAAAAGCTTGAGGATTCTTTTACTGAAATTGATACTGAGGCTCTCAAACCGCAGAAGAAGAACGTTAGCATCTCAGTCGGCGCTTTGGTTGGTATTATAGCAGGCTGCGTTGTAGTGGCAGTTTTGATTGCTGTTTTGTGTATGAATTTTGTCGGTAAAGGCAAGAACGACAATCTTGGCAATAAGCTCGAAGGTAAGGTTGTAGCGGTTGTAGGCAATGAAAAGCTGACAGACAAAGACCTCAGCTACTATATCTACGCTGAAGCTATGAATCAGTATTATTTGGTTGAAGGCGAAAATGCAACAGGTGACTTTACAGATTTTGACTGGGAGCAGGAAGTTGACGGCAAAAAGCTCTCTGAGACAATCAAGGAGAACGCTTATAACAATGCTATAGACGATCTTGTTACAATCCAGCAGGGTGAGAAGTGCCTCCCTGACGAAGATAAGTGGACAGAGTCAGACGACCAGCAGGTTACAACAACTGTTAACGGTTACGTTTCACAGTTTGGCGAGGACGGATTTACACTCAGAGCAAGATCTATGGGCTTGTCTTCACCTAACGAGTATGCGAGAGTTTATAAGATGGTTGTAAGAACTCAGAACATTCAGGGCGCTATGGAGGACGATGTTTCAGCGTTTATGCCTGAGGGCGTTGACTTGTCTGCATATGTTAAGGACGACAGAGCGTCAGTAAAGCATGTTCTGATTACAACAATAGACAACACGACAGTTCAGGATCCGTCAGCAACACCTGACCCGGACGCTGTTGACGATGCAACCGGCTTGGCTACGGCGCAGAGTGTTGCTGAGCAGGCAAAGGGCGGTGCAGACTTCGACCAGCTTGTTGAAGATTACAACAAGGATCCGGGCACAACATCAGCAGGTTATACCTTCAAGAAGGGCGAAATGGTTGAGCCGTTTGAAAATGCAGCATTTGCGCTCAAGCTTGATGAGGTTTCAGACCCGGTTAAGACCGAATACGGCTATCATGTAATCAAGAGAATTGCAGGTCTTTATGAAATCCAGGGTTACTGGAGAGAACAGACAAAGATTAAGGAGAATAAGGGTAACCTTGCCAAGGTTGATGTTGCAGCTGTTATGAACGACATCATCTCGGCAGAAAATGAACTTGAAGCAGAGGAATCAGCATCATCAAGCTCAGCTACTCCATCAACAGGAGAGTAATCATTAACTTAAATAAAAATTTTGGGCTGCTGCGTGAGTAACGCAGCAGCCCTTGGTTTGTAATACAAATTATAGTTTGACGAGCTAAGCCCTCTCCGTCAGCTCCGCTGACACCTCTCCC
>CAJKEB010000072.1 GCA_905198865.1 uncultured Eubacteriales bacterium | reverse complement strand
TTATTATATCAGATTTTTGGGTGTTTGTCGACTCTATTTATATTATACTACTCCAAAATACTTGATTTGCCATATAAGGATGTCCGGAGGATGAATGGTATTATAAAGATATTAAAACGGCTTATTTTTCAGGTATTATAAATGGTACTTCTTCCTCTCCTTTTGAACCGGATATTAATATTTTGCGAGCAGAAGCAGCAGCTATTGCTTTGCGTGTATTAAACAATACTCAAGATAGTATTGACACATATGCTCGGTCTCAACAGCAAAACAATAAAAATATTGCAATACCTGAACTTGTTTCAGATATTGATACAAATAAAATATGTCCAGACCTTGACAAAAACGAATGGTATTATGACGAGGTTACAAAACTTCTTGCAACGGGCATTATGCAAGGCGATGAAACAGGATTGTTCCGACCGAATGACAATATAACAAGAGCTGAAACAGCAGTTATTGCAGTTAAACTCTATGAATATGTAAGAGATAATCTTAAAGTTCAAAATGTGGGTAAATTAAATTCTGTAACGCTGACAGATATTTATCCCACGGACTGGTTTTACGAAGTTGTTCGTGCTGCTGCCGGATATGGATTGATTACAGGCGACAGTGAAGGAACATTCAGACCATATGATAATATTACACGTGCTGAATTTACAGCAATTATTATACGCGTTATGAAAAATATAGATGACATGCTCATTTCATTATGTGAAGTTTAATTAAATCAAATACAGATTTTATTGTAGGTATTTATAAGAAAATGTCAATTTATAAGTTTATAACATTTATCAAGGACGTGCCTTAGGTGCGTCCTTTTATTATGTACAAAAATTGGAGGTGATAGTTTTGTACACTATTATTATGCGAGATGATAAATCTCTAATTCCAACAGAAACAGAACCTATTTATCAATATGAAAGTAATACAAGCACAATAAGATTATTAGTACCTCAGACCATTGCTGATAATCCCATGCAGGAATTTACATGTGTATTCAAATATGAATTGCCTGATGGTACAAAATGCTGTGATTGCCCTGTAAAGCAATCTGAATTGTATAGTGACTTTTTAGATTACCGCTTACTGGTAACAAGTCGGCTTACCAAAAATGAAGGTGAAATTAAAGGCTACCTAAGCTTCTTGAAAGTAGTTGAAGATACATCGACTGGAAGTAAAAAGCCATTTATAATTCACAGCAGTTCAATATCTATACCAATACATAAAAAGAAGGATATATTTACATATTCTTCTGATCCAAACTTGCAAGCAATTGATAATCAAATTCTTAAATTGCAGGAATTGGTTAATGTGGTTACAACATATAATTCCATTCTTGAATCGACAAAGGCTGATGATATTGAATTGATTGACGGAGAACTTTGGCTTACTGCTAACGGAGAGAAGATTGGTGACCCGATACCTTATACTTCGAATGATGAAATAACCGATGTAGCTGTCCGTAGGGTGCTTGAAAATACTGTATTGGACAGCGGCGGTGGGTTGGACAATAATACTGACGAAAAAATAATAACTGTTTTTAGCAGTGGCGGAGCTATTTAAGCTCATCAAAACATTATATCTTGAAAGTAACTGCCTGTGTATATTACAGGCAGTTCAGACTGTCGAAAAAGTCCAGATTTTTCTGGGCTTTTTTGTGTTTTTATGGTATAATAAAAATGGTGATGAAAAATGATGCAAAAATGGTACGAAAATAGATATCAAATAGAAATGATAAGTATAGAGGATTTAGTGCCGAAAGAACATTTGCTCAGGCAAATAAGCGCAGCGGTAGATTTTTCTAAAATATATTCAATTGTGGAAGAACTGTATTGCGATGATAATGGCAGGCCAAGTATAGATCCCGTTATTCTGTTTAAAATGGTTTTAATTCAGCATTTGTATGGATTGCCATCGCTGCGCAGGACTGCTGAAGAAGTGTCCTTAAACATTGCATACCGATGGTTTTTGGGGTATGGTTTAACAGATGAAACACCCCACTTTTCCACAATCAGCTACAATTTTCGTCATCGTTTCAATGAAAATACGATAAATAAAATATTTGCATGGATATTAAGCGAAGCAGCAGAAGCAGGATATTTAAAACCTGAAGCTGTATTCATAGACGGAACCCATATAAAAGCAAATGCAAATACGAAAAAGAAAATAGAAGTTGAAGTTCCAGTTGCAGCTAAAAGATATGCAGATGAATTGTTAGAGGAAATAAATAATGACCGGTTAGAGCATGGCAAGAAGCCCTTTGACGATAACACCAAAACCGGCGGAAAGAAAAAAGATAATACATCTAAAAAGAAATTGAAAAACCGTAAAAAGGCAGCTAAAACAAAGAAAATTATCAAAAGCACAACAGACCCGGAAAGCGGACTTTTTGTAAAAGGAGAACACAAAAGACAATTTGCGTATGAGGCACATACAGCTTGCGATAAAAACGGTTTTGTGCTTGAAACAGTAGTAACCTCCGGTAATGTCCATGATAGCGTAGCGTTTGACGATATATATAATAAGCTTGTAGAGAATTATCCAGAAATAGAAACAATTATAGCAGACAGTGCATACAAAACACCCCATATATGAAAAAAGATCTTTGAGGACGGAAGAGTAATATCCACAGCATACAAAAGACCCATGACAAAAAAAGGGGGACATGAATGGTGGAAATATGTATATGATGAATTTTATGATTGCGTTATATGCCCTGAATATCAAATGTTAAAATACAGCACAAAAAATCGTGACGGATACAGAGAATACAAGAGCAATTGTGAAATATGCAAGAAACGTCCGACAAGGAATTTATGCACAGAATCAAAAGATTGCGTAAAAACAGTTACAAAGCATATATGGTCAGAATACATAGAGCTTGCGGAAGATATTCGCCATACACCAAAGTATGCTGAGTTATACAGATTACGAAAAGAAAAAATAGAACGAGTATTTGCAGACGCAAAGGAAAAACATGCAATGCGATATACTCCATATAAAGGTCTTGCACAGGTAACAAACTGGGTAAGGCTTAAATTTGCAACCATGAATTTAAAAAAGCTTGCAAAATGGAAATGGAAGGGCTGCAACAACCCTTCCAAATTGCTTGTTTTAGCTGTAAATTTTATAAACATGAAGAAGAATCTGCAATTTGCTTGATGCACACACGGGTTTTTCGACAATCTGAAGGAGCTTCGGCTCCGCTTTCTTCCGAAGTGTTAGTAAATAATTCACCTGTGCCGGCAAAAAAATTAGAAAAAGAACGAAAAGACTTAACCGGGACAATTAATGTACTAAAGAAAGCTGTACGAAAATGTAACATATTAATCATTGATGATTTGTTTTCGACCGGCGCAACAATAACTGAATGTACAAGAAAATTAAAAGAAGACCCATTGATTGATAAAGTATATGTCTTTGCTGTATCCAAAACAAGGACATAGTTTAGTGAGGTGATACCTATGAAAATATTTATTGCAGGTGCAAGAAATATAAAAAGCCTTGATGATAATGTTAAGGCAAGACTTATGTCAATATATAATAACAAGCACAGTGTTATTGTTGGTGACTGTTATGGTGTTGATACAGCTGTACAAGATTTCTTCATGAAGATGCAATATAAGAATGTTACTGTATTCGCAAGCAATGGTCAGGCAAGAAACAATATTGGAAATTGGAATGTTGAAAATGTTCAAGTTGACGTTTCCTTAAAAGGATTTGATTTTTATAAGCAAAAGGATATTGCGATGGCTAATAATGCCGACTATGGATTTATGATATGGGATGGAAGCAGTCGCGGTACTTTAAATAATATTATAAATCTTATTCAACAAAATAAAAAGGTTTTGGTATATACCACTATTTTTCATAGAATGTTTGTTATTGGAACGATGGTTCAATTAAACTTTTTAGTTGAGCATTGCCCTCAATCAACACAGAAAACATATAGAAATTTGTTATCAAATAACCAACCTATAAATGATATGCAACTTTCATTTATTTCATAGAATACAAATGTAGCTGAAAGAATTAAAACAGTTGAGATTTGTAATATGGATACATTGTACAATAAAGCAGTGGATGGCATTGAAATTATATTGAAGCACAGACAGTAAACTTATGGCGGTAGTACCTATAAACAATGTTGACACTAAATATAAAAGGCTTCAAGGTATAAACAAAACCTTGGAGCCTATTTTTTACGATTTTTATGAATAAAAGATTAGTCTTAGCCTTAACCTCTATATTTACATGTATTTCTATTACGCTAGCAAATTGCAACCATTCTTTAAATGAAGTTATTTTATCCATATAATAAAATTCCTTCCTTTTCTATAACATTTTCAATAGTTAAAGAATTTTTTCTGTCGGCAAAAGTGCTTTCATAACCAACAACTATATCTACCGGACGTTTTCTCACACCACGAAGGGATTTATATGCCTTTTGAGCTATAGCAATTCTGTCTTCCGAATTATCAGGAACTACAATATAAAAGTCATAGTCACTGTCAGCGGTAGGATTCCCTTTGGCAAAGGAACCAAACAGGTATATTTTCTGCGGAGCAACAGCCTGAACTAATCAGTCTTTAATAGCGTCAATCTCTTGATTGGGCGTATATGTGTTCATGTTAAATCCCTCCCGGTTCTTTGATATTATTATACATTCCTGATAATAAAATGTCAACAATATTTCTATTTTGCTTTAGTATTATTCAAGTATCATAAATCCTGCAACTGAATAAGACATAAAAATATCGTTTGTGTTATTTTACCGAAGATACGAGTTAAAAACACGAAAGCGTATTCTTACGATTTTTATGAATATTTACACAAAATATTCATATCTTTATTATAACTGATTAGTATTCAGCAATATTTAACCAATTAAATAAAATACTAAATTTAATAAATTAGATAAAATACTAATTAGTAATAATAAAGATATATCCTCTAATAAATTAATAATAAGACAGGCATGGCAGTAATTATGTTTTAACACTCAACTGTTTCAACAGTCAACAATCAGCATGGGGAAATGAGGACACAGAAGAATTAAAAAGAATACTTGGTGAGAGAAATATCAGAACTACTTTTTTTGTTGTCGGTGGTTGGGTTGATAATTATCCTGAATCGGTTAAATCACTGTCAGACGCCGGCCATGAGATTATGAACCATTCAGCGACGCATCCGCACATGACGCAAATTTCATCAGATAAAATGAAGGCAGAGCTAAATGAGTGCGCAGACAAAATCGAGAATATCACCGGAAAACGTCCGAATTTATTCAGACCGCCATACGGTGACTATAATGACGAGGTTGTAAAAACAGCGCGAGAATGCGGATATTATACAATCCAATGGAACATTGATAGCCTTGATTGGAAAGACTTAAGTGCAGATGAGATTTATAACAGAGTTGTTCCGAAGGTCACTCCCGGCTCAATCATTCTGTTCCATAATGCCGCAAAGCATACGCCGGAAGCACTTCCGAGAATACTGGACGATTTAATCGCTCAGGGCTATGAAATTGTTCCGATATCCGAGCTGATAATCAAGGATAACTATCAAATCGATCCCAACGGAATGCAGTTCTGTGAGAATTAGAAATAAACGCCGCACAAACAAATTGAAAATTCGGAGGTAAAAAAACAATGTCGGAAAACTCATATTTTGAAAACAATCATGTAAGTCTTATAGGTACAATATACGATGAACCTGTGTTATCACACGAAATATACGGCGAAAAATATTATACCGTAAAACTGTCAGTAGAAAGACTAAGCGATAACAAGGACATAATTCCTTTAACAATATCGGAGCGTTTCTTCGGTGGATACTATCCGCAAATCAACGATTTGGTCTCGGTTAACGGACAGTACCGCTCATATAATAATTATTCAGGTACGGGAAATAAGCTCATTCTGACTGTCTTTGTAAAGGAAATCATGTATCTTGACAGTGATAACTGTCCCGAAGAATTCATCAAAACCAATCCAAATCAGATATACTTAAACGGTTACATATGCAAGAAGCCCTCATACAGGACTACACCGTTTTGCAGAGAAATATCAGATATTCTGCTCGCCGTCAACCGCTCATACAATAAGTCGGATTATATACCGTGCATAGCCTGGGGAAGAAACGCAAAGTTTGCACAGACGCTTGAAGTCGGAACAAATCTGAAGCTCTGGGGCAGAATTCAAAGCCGCGAATATCAAAAACACGTGTCAGAAACCGAAACGGTTCTGAAAACCGCATATGAGGTCTCAATTTCAAAAATGGAAGTTGTTGAATAGAATATTGTTTTGCAGACTGATTGTATAATGTCAGTCTGTTTTTATTGTAAAATGATATATATTATGTATTTATATTGAATAATTACCATAATTATTTTGTTTACAAAGCTATATACAGCGTGTATAATAAGCCTATGTAAAAATTTTTACATAATGTGAAACGGGGGGAATATCAAAACGGAGGAAAAACAAAAATGAACAAAATTGGGAAAATCACATCTGCGCTTACTTGCGCACTCTTAATCAGCACAGCTCCTGCATATGCAGAAAGCTGCTATAACAATGTACTTGCAGATAAGCTTACGACTAACAACTCATGCGCATTAAGTCAAAACTCAAACTTCATTCCAGCAGAAAATCTTTTAGATTGCCTGGGTATGAAAGCTGAATGGGACGCAGAAAACAAATGCTTGTATGCCGAAAACGGCGAGTCTGAGCTCTCAATTAATCTAAACAGCTGTGAACTGTGGTTAAACGGAGAGTGTATAAATTTGGACTCTGCACCGTTTGAGGAAAACGGTAAAGTGTTTGTGTCAGCTCAGACTATATGCGATGTATTAAGCTGTATACATAAATTTGACGGAATAAACGGTGTTGTTATCGGTAGCGGTAATATATTGTGTCCGACTGCGGAGCCGACGCAAACTCCTGCGGTTCAGCCGACACAGGCGCCGACTGCGGAGCCGACGCAAACTCCTGCGGTTCAGCCGACACAGACACCGACTGTGGAGCCGACGCAAGCTCCTGAAGTTCAGCCGACACATGCACCGACTGCGGAGCCGACGCATGCTCCTGAAGTTCAGCCGACACATGCACCGACTGCGGAGCCGACGCAAACTCCTGCGGTTCAGCCGACACAGGCACCGTCAAACCTATCCGATATGGAACAGGAAGTACTTAAACTGGTGAATAAAGTGCGTTCAGAGAACGGGTTAAGTCCGCTTGCATGGGCAGATGACGTTGCGAATGTTGCACGTGCACACAGCAAGGATATGATAGACAGAAGCTTTTTCAGTCATATAAATCCGGACGGACTGTCGCCGTTTGATAGGCTGAAGAATAACGGAATAAGCTTCAGATCCGCAGCAGAGAACATTGCATACGGACAAAGGACAGCCGAGGCTGTTATGGACGCATGGATGAACTCATCGGGTCACAGAGCGAATATATTAAACAAAAACGTGACAGAAATCGGTATCGGAGCCGTGAAAAACCAATACGGCACAATATACTGGACTCAGGTATTTGTATTGAGATAAAATGATTTTATAAATTAAGTATATGGATTGCTTTGTAAAATTATAGTTTATGTGCGGATTATTGCAAGCAAAGCTTGCAGCCGGACACCGCCCATGCAATGGACGGTAATGCAAACTGCGGTAGGTGAGCTGTGAAACAGCGAACACGGAGGTG
>CAJKEB010000071.1 GCA_905198865.1 uncultured Eubacteriales bacterium | reverse complement strand
TTTGAGTATTCATCTCAATGCACCTTGACAGGTGCGAAGCCTGCGCGCCTAACGTGCTTGCTGCGCAAGCCTGCCGATGCTTGCACTACCACCTTTCTGAAAGTGGTGCCACATTATCCATATAAAAGAATATTAGGGCTTTAGGGGCACATCCCCTAAAGCCCTATAACACGCCGTTACATCAGGCTGCACACATCAGCCGTGTACTCAACCGGGTCGTCAATCGGCAGTCCCTCAATAAGCCGCGCCTGGTTATATAAAATACCGGCATACTTTTTGAGCTTATCATCATCGCCGCCGTCAAATATGGCTTTCAGCTTTTCAAATACCGAATGTGATGCGTTCAGTTCAAGCACCTTGTCACTTACAGGCTTATCCGTTCCGTCGCTCGGCATCGAAGCGAGAACCTTTTCCATTTCGATTGACAGAGGACCTTCGCTTGAGAGACATACTGGGTGCTCCTTAAGCCGTGTCGAAATCTTGACCTCCTTAACCTTTCCGTCAAGCGCCTTCTTTAGTGCATCAAGCAGTTCACGGCTCTCCTCACAAGCCGTTTCAGCCGCCTTCTTTTCTTCCTCGGTCTCAAGCTCCAGATCTCCGCTGTTTATGTTCTTAAACTCCTTATCTTCATAAGTGCGCAGAACCTGAAGACAGAACTCGTCAACATCCTCTGTGAGCAAAAGCAAATCACAGCCCTTGTCAAGCACAGTTTCCGCAGCCGGCAGCTTTACCAGTCTTTCTGCCGAATCACCGGCAGCATAATAGATATACTTCTGTTCTTCGCCCATTGCGTCAATATATTCCTTAAGCGTAATCATCTTCTTCTCTTTTGCCGAGTAGAACATGAGCAGGTCTTTCAGGACTTCGCTGTTCTGACCGAACGAATTGTAACAGCCGAACTTTATCTGACGTCCGAAGTTCGTCCAGAACTCCTCGTATTTTTCACGCTCGTTGTCCTTCATGCTGACAAGCTCGTTCTTAATCTTCTTTTCAAGGTTCTTGCGTATCGTTCCGAGCTGTCTGTCCTGCTGAAGCATCTCACGCGAAATGTTAAGCGACAAATCCTGGCTGTCCACAACGCCTTTGACAAAACTGAAGTAATCCGGGAGCAAATCCGAACACTTGTCCATTATCATAACGCCTGAGGTATAGAGCTGCAAGCCCTTTTCATATTCACGGGTATAATAGTCATACGGCGCATGTGACGGTATAAACATAAGCGCGTTGTAGCTTATCGTTCCCTCTGTCTTTGTTACAATAACTCTTGACGGGTCGGAGTAATCCATGAACTTTTCCTTATAGAAATTGTTGTACTCCTCGTCCGAAACGTCTTTCTTATTACGCTTCCAGAGCGGAACCATACTGTTTATTGTTTCAAGCTCGGTATAGTTCTCGTATTCCGGCTTGTAATCCTCGCCTGCATCAGCCGGTCTTTCCTTTTCTCTCGTCTTTTCCCTGTACATCTTTATCGGATAACGCACATAGTCGCTGTACTTCTTGATAATGCTTACAATGCGGTATTCGTCAAGGAACTCGCAGTAATCCTCAGTTTCCGTGTCAGGCTTAAGCTCCATGATTATTTCCGTTCCGACGCTGTCCTTCTGCGCTTCGCTTATTGTGTAGCCGTCCGCGCCGGAGCTTTCCCATACCCACGCTTCATCGTGTCCGAAAGCACGGCTGATAACGGTTACCTTTGACGCAACCATGAACGCTGAGTAAAAGCCTACGCCGAACTGACCGATTATGTCAATATCATCGTTTTGGTTCTCGGTCTTAAAGTCCAGACTTCCGCTCTTTGCAATGGTTCCGAGATTGTTTTCAAGCTCCTCCTTTGTCATACCGATACCGTTGTCTGAAAGCTTAATTGTTCTTGAATCCTTATCCAGAGTGATAAGAATTCCAAAATCGTCCCTGTTTATACCAACCGAGCTGTCGGTCAGGCTCTTGAAATAGAGCTTGTCGATTGCGTCGCTCGCATTGCTGATAAGCTCACGCAGGAATATTTCCTTGTTGGTGTAGATAGAGTTAATCATTAAGTCCATCAGTTTTTTGCTTTCGGTTTTGAATTGTTTCTTTGCCATATATATGTCTCCTTTACTAATTATTTTTCAATCTCACAGCAGTCACCTCTGGAGAAATCCAGAGTGCAGCCTACGGTTTCGACACGCCTGCCGAGGCACTTTATACACTCGGCAGCTTCGTCACCCATACAAATCTTGCCGTCATACAACGAATAATCGTGCCGTACTCCAAGCGGTGACAAATTCGGCATTACTACGTTTGCGCCGCATGATAGCCCCTCTTCTCTTCCGCTCGGATTAATCGTTCCGAGCGCGGTTGTGGACGGGAGCAGAACCTTCGGCAGAGCTAACCTTGTAATGCACAGCATGACAAGAGTCATATTCAGCGTTCCCGCCGCAAAATCCTTGAACTCCGTATCCTTATGCGGAATAAACGGACCTATACCGACCATGTGCGGATGAAGCTCCTGGAGGAATACAATATCCTCCGCAAGATTTTCGTCCGTCTGATACGGCGAGCCGACCATAAATCCCGCTCCGACCTGAAATCCGATGTCCTTCAAATCATACAGACATCTCTTTCGATTTTTAAGGCTCATCTCAGACGGATGCAGTTTTCCGTAATGCTCCTCATCTGCGGTTTCGTGGCGGAGCAAATACCTATCTGCGCCCGCGTCAAAATACGCCTTGTATACCTCTCGGCTCCGCTCTCCGATTGAAAGCGTTACCGCGCAGTCCGGATACTCGGATTTGATATCGTGTACTGTACCGCATATCTCAGCATCGGTTATCTTAGGGTCCTCACCGCCCTGAAGCACAAAGGTACGAAAGCCAAGCGCATAGCCCCTGCGGCAGCAGTCGAGTATCTGCTCTTTCGTCAGGCGGTAGCGGCGAACATTCGCATTGCCGCATCTTATACCGCAATACTTGCAGTTATTCTTACAATAGTTCGTAAACTCAATAAGTCCTCTGACATATACTGAATTTCCGTAATGCTTTTTCCTCTCCTCAAGTGCGCGCAAACGCAGCTCCGGCGACAAAGCGTCACGGTTTTCACGAATTATATCAATTACTTCCTGCTTGGTAAAACTCATATTATACCTCTTTGTGTCTGAATATCTCACTTGCCCTTTCAAGAATTCCGGTCAGGAAAGCAAGGGCAATACCGTAATTTGTAATCGGCACCTTTTTCTCTCCGGCGACTTCAAGACGGCTTGTGACTTCCTTTTTGTTTATCATGCACATTCCGCATTGGATAATCAATTCATACTCCGATAAATCCTCAGGCATATTATATCCGGTGAAGTAGTCATACTGCCGCGGCGCTTTTCCGCCGAGATATTTCTTTATCAAAGCCGGTATCTTCACTCTGCCTATATCCTCATGCGATGTATTGTGCGTGCATCCCTCAAGCATCAGAACCTTTGACGATTCGCTCAAGTTCTCAATAGACTTTGCCCCGTCATAAAGCTGACCGAAGTTCCCCTTCTGGTTTGCCAGAAGCATTGAAAACGATGTCAGCTTGATATCCTTTGGCACAAGCTCGTCAACCAGCCTGAACGCCTGAGAATCCGTAACAACCAAATCGACCTTTTTAAGCTCTGCAATCGAGTCGGAAAGGGTCTTTTCGGTTGTGACATACGCCTTCATATTGTGGTCGAGACAATCGCGTATAAGCTGTACCTGCGGCAGAATAAGCCTTCCCCTCGGCGCTTCACTGTCAATCGGACATACAAGAACTAAACTGCTGTCTTTTGGAAGCAGCTTTCCAATCAATGTCTCGTCATCGCGCTCCTGCTTTTCAAGCTCCTCAATTATCTTTTTCCTGAGGCTGTTCATGCTCTTTTCGTTATAATCAAACATCAGCACCGAATCGGGATATTCCGCGCTTGCTTCATTCAGAGTATTTGCATCTGCCAGGTCGCACTTGGTAAAGACCAATACAGTAGGTATATTTTTGTCAATCGGGCGCGGCTCAATTACGTTCTTGCAGTTTACGTCCCTGACATATAATATTAGGTCGGTACGCTTGAGAATCTCCATTGTCCTTGCCATTCTCTGTTCGCCCAAAGCGGTATCATCTCCGAGCCCCGCCGTATCAATCAGAGCAATAGGACCGTAGGGTATAAGCTCCATCGCCTTTGTAATCGGGTCGGTAGTCGTTCCGCTGACATCGGAGACTATAGCCGCCTCCTGACCCAAAAGCTTATTAAACAGCGTGGACTTTCCGACGTTTGTATCACCGAATATTGAAACATGCTTCCGCATAGCTAAAGGAGTCTTTTCCATAATATACAACACTTCCCCTGCCGATAAATTTTTAATTCAAATTAAAGTAATTCTACTCCTTAATTCATGTTTTGTCAACACAGAAATTCGCGGCGTGTTTTGGCACTTATCTTCTGTTAAAATATACTTGTATTCGCCGATACATATTAAGGAGCATGCTTTATGACAAATCTATTAACATCTGAAATCATAGTGGGAGTTCTTGCCCTGCTCGGCACGATGTTCGGGTCGGTAACAGGAATACTCACCGCCAACAAGCTCACGAACTTTCGAATCAGCCAGCTTGAAAAGAAAGTTGAAAAGCACAATAATCTGATTGAGCGCATGACAGTTGTTGAGCAGTCAACAAAATCTGCTCACAAACGTCTTGATGAGCTCTTCGAGGAGGTGAAGCAATGAAATCAAAAGTAACAGCCGGAACAGTCGCACGTACTATAATATTGGTAATTGCATTGATAAACCAGGCTCTTGTAATAAGCGGAAGAAGTATTATAAATATAGCAGATGATGACATCAGTCAGGTTGTGAGCCTCTTGTTTACAATAGGCGCTGCAATCCTGGCATGGTGGAAAAACAACAGCTTTACCGCCAATGCAATCGAGGCAGATCAGTATTTAAGCTACCTCAAGAATTCTGACAGCGACTCAAATATTTACGGAGGTGAAGAATAATGTCAAAAATCTATATCGACCCGGGACACAACTATTCGGGTGCAGACACCGGCGCCGTAGGCTTTGGGCTTAAGGAACAGGACATAACTGTTCAGATCGGAGTGATTCTGCGCGATATGCTCATTCAAAACAGCCAGACGGTCAAAATGAGCCGCGAAAATATCACCGACACCATCTCACAAAGTCTTACCGGAAGCCTATCCGCAAGGTCAAGCGATGCAAACAGCTGGAACGCGGATCTGTTTGTGAGTATACACTGCAATGCCGCGAACACAAAGGCATACGGCTGTGAGACGTACTACTATGCCGGCAGCTCAAAGGGCGAAGCGCTTGCAAAAGCCGTTCAGAGCCATTTGCCGAAAGACACCGGCAGAGCCGACAGAGGTGTAAAGACTGCGAACTTTGCAGTAATCAAAAACACAAATATGCCGGCAATCCTTGTTGAAACAGCGTTTATTGATAACTATGCCGATAACCAGTTCTTAGCGTCAGAAAGCGGCAGAAAATCATGCGCGGCAGCAATATACAAAGGGATTTGCGACTATCTCGGTATTGAATATAATATTTCGGAAGGAGACGATGAACTTATGAGCAAAGAATACGAAGAGCTTAAAACAAAAAACGCCTCGCAGGATACAATTATCAATGCAATGGGTACAGAAATTAATAAAAACACAAACGAAATCAGAAATATCAACAACCGTCTTATGCGTTACGATTATATAGACAGCAATATGCCCGAGTGGGCGGTGCCAACAATAACCAAGCTGGTGACAAAGGGCTATCTCAAAGGCGATGCTGACGGGAAGCTCGGACTGACAGAAGACCTCATGCGGCTGTATGTGGTCAACGACCGCGCCGGCGTTTACGGCGAGTAAGACTAAAATTTATGGCGGAGCTTCGGCTCCGCCGTTTTTGTTTATATATTAATGCGAATAAATTCGAGATAAATACACATTATAGAATCATGAAAGGAGTGTTAATAAATGTTCAAACATGAAAAGATGTACTTCCATCCAATAAGTGTTGAAAAGCCTAATCCACAATACGCAGCAATGCTCCAGGAACAGCTCGGCGGAGCAAACGGCGAACTGAAGGCAGCCATGCAGTATATGTCACAAAGCTTCAGAATTAAGGACAAAGAAATCAAAGACCTGTTCCTTGACATAGCAGCAGAAGAACTCGGTCATATGGAAATGATTGCCGGTACAATAAGTATGCTGAATGGTCATGACGTGGACTACGAAAACGTTGCGGCGGGCGAAATACAAACTCAGGTTCTCTGCGGTCTGAGTCCGGGACTTTTTAACGCCTCCGGCTATTCGTGGACAGGAGACTATGTAAGCGTAACCGGCGACCTGTGCGCAGACCTGCTCTCAAACATCGCCTCCGAACAGCGCGCAAAAGTAGTATACGAATATCTCTACCGCCAGATTAAGGACAAGCACGTGCGTGAAACAATCGACTTCCTGCTAAACCGCGAGGAAGCGCATAACTCAATGTTCAGAGAAGCCTTTAACAAGGTTCAGAACACAGGTTCAAACCGCAACTTCGGCACAACCGAAGCCGCAAAAATATACTTCAGTATGTCTGAACCGTCACCTGAAGACAACCCCTTTAAGAACTCGAATTTCAATCATCCGTCATTTAAGTAACAAGTAAAACAAAGCACCCCTGCGGCCGCTCCGGATTATTTGCAGCTGTTCTGTCATGAACAGCCGTAAGCCTTCAGAGCGGCCGCTTTTATAATGACATAATATAATACCTAAAATAATAAATTGACATGACTCCTGTTATTCCGTATAATATTATCAGAATTATCAAATCAAAAGATTGGTGTGGTATTATGGCAAAATCTTATAATCAGAAAATGAAAATCCTGTATATTATGAAAATCTTCCTTGAAAAAACAGACGAGAATCACGTTATTACAATGAAGGAGATAATTTCCGAGCTGAACCGCTATGACATTAAAGCCGAGCGAAAGAGCATATATGACGACATAGAAGCGCTGAGGCTGTTCGGCTTTGATATAATATGCCAAAAGGGAAAAAACCACGGATACTGCCTTGCAAGCCGTGAATTTGAGCTGCCGGAGCTTAAACTGCTTGTGGATGCGGTTCAGTCATTTAAGTTCGTTACCGCAAAAAAGTCCGCGGCATTAATCAAGAAGCTCGAAGGTCTGATGAGCCGTCACGAAGCCGGTCAGCTGCAAAGACAGGTTGTTGCCGCCAACCGAATAAAAACAATGAACGAAAGCATTTATTATAACGTCGATAAAATCCATACTGCCATATTAAACAATGTAAAAATTCTGTTTACATATTTCGAGTGGACTGTCTCAAAAGAAGTTAAGCTGAAAAGGAACGGCGAAAAGTACTGCATCAGTCCGTGGACGCTTGTCTGGGACAATGAAAACTATTACATGATAGGCTATGACAGCGATTCCGGGCAAGTCAAACACTATCGGGTTGACAAAATGCTATCGGTCGAGCTGTCGGACAGCAGGCGCGAGGGCAGGGAATACTGTGAAAAGTTCAACGCTGCCGACTTTTCAAGAAAGACATTCGGCATGTTCGGCGGCGAGGAGCATACGCTCACGGTCAGATTTGAGAATAAGCTTATCGGTGTGGTTATCGACAGATTCGGCAAGGACGTGACAACAATCATTCTTGACGACGAGCATTTTGCGGCAAGGCTGAACGTAGCGGTGAGCAACCAGTTTTTCGGCTGGCTATCGGCGCTCGGAAAGGGCGTAACAATTCTTGAGCCAAACAGCGTCAGAGAGGATTACAAGTCGTTTCTTAAAGACCTGCTTGAGCAGTATGAGCAATAGAGATTAACTCATTAAATTATAGTTTGACGAGCAGTTCGCCTGCGGTCATTCAGCACAACTTAGGTGTGTTATTGACTTTAGTTGCTA
>CAJKEB010000070.1 GCA_905198865.1 uncultured Eubacteriales bacterium | reverse complement strand
TAATGACTTTAGCTGTTTTAGCGCATACGCTTAGTTTGGCGTATACGCAATCGAAAATTGCGGTCGCAGGCGAACAGCTAAGGCATTATAATGACTTTAGCTGTTTTAGCGCATACGCTTAGTTTGGCGTATACGCAATCGAAAATTGCGGTCGCAGGCGAACAGCTAAGGCATTATAATGACTTTAGCTGTTTTAGCGCATACGCTTAGTTTGGCGTATACGCAATCGAAGATTGCGGTCGCAGTCACAATCACAGCTTCGTATTGCTGCCGAAGACATCGGCGGTTTCTGATATCGAGATAAACGCCGACCTGTCGTTTTTATGTACTATGCGTCTGAGCTTTCCTATCTGGAAGCGGTTGACTACAAAGTATATTACAGTCTTGGGCGACGAAGAATAGTAGCCGTGTGCATCTATAAGAGTAATACCGCTGCCGAACTGTTCGGAAAGCTCACTGCATATTTCTTCTGCCTTGGTGGTTATTATCAGCGCCGCCTTTGCCTTGTCGATACCTTCGACAATAAAATCGATCGTCTTAAGCGCCGCTACATATGTGATGATTGAATAAAGCGGCAAAATCCAGCTTCCAAAAACTATACCGATAATTACATAAAGTATTATGTTATAGAACATTATGAATGTTCCGACTGTTACTCCGATTTTCTTCGCAAAGATGACAGCCAGAACCTCTATTCCGTCAATCGCGGCGTCAAATCTGAGTGCAAGACCGCTGCCCACGCCGGCAATTATACCGCCGAAGATAGCGCACAGAAACAAATCCTGCTCCGCAAGAGGCGATGCAAATTCTACATCAACCGGCAGAACATATGTGATGAGGTGAGACACAAGTGAGTAAACAAACACGGCATATATAGAATATATGGTGAAAGCAGCTCCTTGCTTCTTAAGCCCATAGAGAAAGAGCGGAATGTTAAGAACAATCAAAAACACAGACAGAGTCAAATATTCAGGAGTAATTTGCCACAGAAGCATTGACGTACCCGAAATTCCGCTGTCATAGAGATGTACCGGCGCAAGAAACATAGTAACTCCTATCGCACTGATAATACCCGCGGCAGTCAGCACAATAAAGTTGATGGGACTGAGCTCCGACAAAAGATTTTTCAAGTATTTTTTCATGTTGATATTATCCTCCTTTTTGACTGAGTCATTCAGACATGTAAATTTATTTCGTTTCAATTAATAAAACTTATCTCTTCGATATTATAGCATACTTTTTTAGATATGTCAAATACTATAGAAAAGCAATTGATATTCTAAAAAATAGAGGATTGACCAAACAGTCGGAAACATCGGAAACAGAGTATTGTTATAAAAAGAAGCTGCCGCTGTTATAACCGCGGCAGCTATTGCTTCGTAATAAAATTGTTGTTATATGCGTTTAACCCAGATACTTAACTACCATATCGCCCATTTCTTTGGTACCGAGGAGCTTGCCGCCCTCGTCCATTATATCGGCTGTGCGGTATCCGTCGTTCAGTACGGCTGTTACTGCGTCCTCAACCGCCTTTGCCTCTTCCATCAGCCCGAAACTGTCTCTGAGCATCATCGCAACCGACAAAATAGTTGCGATAGGATTCGCCTTGTTCTGTCCGGCAATATCCGGCGCACTGCCGTGGATAGGCTCATACATGCCGAGTGTGCTGTCACCGAGCGATGATGACGGAAGCATACCGATTGAGCCGGTTGTCATGCTGGCTTCGTCAGACAGAATGTCACCGAACATGTTTTCCGTCACGATTACGTCAAACTGACCCGGGTTTCTCACAAGCTGCATTGCACAGTTGTCAACGAGCATATCCTCATACTGAACCTCAGGATATTCTTTGGCGAGCTTGTGCATTGTCTCACGCCACAGACGCGAGGTTTCGATTACATTTGCCTTGTCAACGCTTGTGACCTTCTTTCTGTCACGCTTCATGGCAAGGTTAAACGCAACTCTGCCTATTCTCTCGATTTCAGCGACAGAATACTTAAGCTCGTCATATGCCTCCTCGCCGTTTTCGCCGGCATCGCGTCTGCCTCTGTCGCCGAAGTACAGACCGCCCGTAAGCTCACGAACGATAACCAAATCAAGACCGCCCTTTGAGATTTCAGGCTTGAGCGGGCATGCGTCAGCCAGTGCGTCATGGAGCTTTGCCGGTCTGATGTTTGCAAAGAGACCAAGCTCGGAACGCAGACCGAGCAATGCTCTTTCCGGTCTTAAGTGTCCCGGAAGAGTGTCCCACTTCGGACCGCCAACGGCGCCGAGCAGAACCGAGTCAGAATTCTTTGCGATTTTAACCGATTCCTCCGGCAGAGGAACGCCTGTCTCGTCTATAGCGCAGCCGCCTGCGAGTATATCTGTGTACTCAAAGGTGTGGCCGTACTTTTCACCTATTTTATCAAGAACCTTTTCGGCTTCGGTAACGATTTCGGGACCGATACCGTCGCCCTTTACTACTGCTAATTTAATGTTCATTTTATTTTTTCCTTTCAATAATTATACGCCTGTGACCGCAATCTTTGATTGCGTATGCTGTAACTATGCGTTTGCACCAAAACAGCTAAAGTCAATAACACACCTAAGCTGTCCGCCTGTGACCGCAATCTTTGATTGCGTATGCTGTAACTATGCGTTTGATATAACCGTAGGGGCGGATACTATCCGCCCGCGGGCGGCTGATGGCCGCCCCTACAAAATCCTTACTTCAATGAATTCAAAAGTCCGTTTTTGTTGATTATTTCTTTGATAAATTCCGGAAACGGTTCAGCCTTGAATTCCTGACCTGTTGTGATGTCCTTAATGATACCTGTGTCAAAGTCTATCTCAACTTCATCGCCTGCGCCGATGTTCTCGGCAGCTTCGCGGCACTCCATGATAGGAAGTCCGATATTGATTGCGTTGCGGTAAAAAATTCTCGCAAATGTAGCGGCGATTACGCATGAAATACCCGATGCCTTGATTGCGATAGGCGCATGCTCACGCGATGAGCCGCAGCCAAAGTTGTTATGAGCAACCATGATGTCGCCTTGCTTTACTTTATTTACAAATTCTGTGTCAATATCCTCCATGCAGTGAGCTGCAAGCTCTGCCGGGTCGGAAGAGTTGAGGTATCTTGCCGGGATAATTACGTCTGTGTCAACATTATCCTGATACTTATGTACTATACCGTGTGCTTTCATTGGATAATTCCTCCTATTATCTTGATTTCAGTATTCTACAGCTCATCGGGGCCGCAGATATAACCCTTTATCGCTGAAGCCGCAGCCACAACCGGGCTTGACAGATAAACCTCCGACTTCGGGTGTCCCATACGTCCGACAAAGTTTCTGTTAGATGTCGAAATTGCTCTCTCGCCCTCGGCAAGGATTCCCATATGTCCGCCGAGACACGGTCCGCAGGTCGGTGTTGATATAATACAGCCTGCGTCCATGAATATATCAAACAAGCCTTCCTTCATTGCGTCACGATAAATCTTCTGTGTTGCCGGAATAATAATTGTTCTGACATTCTTTGCAACGTGTCTGCCCTTAAAGATTTCAGCCGCCTTTTCAAGGTCCTCAAGTCTGCCGTTTGTACACGATCCGATAACGCACTGGTCAATCTTAACCTCTCCGACTTCATCAATTGTCTTTGTGTTCTCCGGCAGGTGCGGGAAAGCAACCGTCGGCTTAAGCTGTGACAAATCAATATCATAGACCTGCTCGTACTCTGCGTCGTCATCCGCAGTATAAACAGTATAATCACGGTCAACTCTCTCGTCGAGATATGCTTTTGTAACCTCATCAACCTCAAAGATGCCGTTCTTGCCGCCAGCTTCGATAGCCATATTAGCCATCGTCAGACGATCGTCAATTGACAGATACTTAAGTCCGTCACCGGTGAATTCCATTGACTTGTAAAGAGCTCCGTCAACGCCTATCATACCAATGATATGCAGGATAACATCCTTACCCGAAATCCACTTTGCCGGCTTGCCTGTCAGGTTGAATTTGATTGCCGGCGGAACCTTGAACCAAGCCTCGCCTGTCGCCATGCCTGCTGCCATGTCGGTCGAGCCTACTCCTGTCGAGAATGCGCCGACTGCGCCGTATGTACAGGTGTGTGAGTCTGCGCCGATGATAACCTCACCGGGAGCCACGAGTCCCTTTTCGGGCAGCAGAGCGTGTTCAACGCCCATTTCGCCCACGTCATAGAAGTTTGTTACGTCCTTCTCGCCGGCAAATTCGCGGCACATCTTACAGTGCTCCGCCGACTTTATATCCTTGTTCGGTGTGAAGTGGTCAAGAACGATTGATACCTTGTCCTTGTCAAACACCTTGTCAAAACCTGCCGCTTTGAACTCCTTGATAGCAACAGGAGTGGTAACATCGTTTCCGAGAACCATATCAAGTTTGGCACGAATTAACTGTCCTGCCTTAACGCTTTCTAAACCTGCGTGTGCGGCAAGGATTTTTTGAGTCATTGTCATACCCATGATTTTCATTCCTTTCTTTTATCCCTTACTGATTTATAACTAAATTATACTATTCCTTTACCAATTTGTAAAGTTTTATTATTTGCATTATAGCATATTATCTGTTATAATACAAATATATATAATTTATAATATCAATAAATTTTAGTTATAGGTGGTAAGTATGATTAATATCAGCAATCTGAATCGGTATGAAATATTTATTTGTGCGGCAGAATGCGGAAGTATTTCCGGTGCTGCAAAACGGCTCTTTATTTCTCAGCCCGCTGTCAGTGCCAGCATAAAAAAGCTTGAGGAAAGTCTCGGCTGTACCTTGTTTATCAGAAAGTCAAAGGGGATTGAGCTCACTGAGAGCGGACGTCAGCTTTACACCGGAGCAAGCACCGCTCTGAAGTCGCTTTATGAGACGGAAAATAACTTGCGGCGCCGCATAGAAATCAACCATCTCAGAATTGCCGCCAGCAATGTTCTGTGTAAATATATGCTTATGCCGTATCTCAAAAGATTTACAGAGAAAAATCCTGCGGCTGACGTTTCAATCACATGCACCTCCTCTGCCCAGGCGGAAGTTCTTCTCAGAGAATGCAAGATTGATGTTGCATTGATGGCAAAGCCTGACGATACGGCATCGCTTAATTATTATCCGCTTGGAAAAATTCGGGACATTTTCGTATGCACTCCTTCATACCTTGAAAAACTCGGAAATGAAAATGTTTTTGAAAACGGAAATATCATGCTGCTCAATAAGGAAAACGTTTCCCGTATGCATGTCGACAGATATTGCGACGAAAACGAAATCGTTCCGCGGCATGTCTTGGAGGTAAACGACATGGATTTACTGATAGAGTTTGCAAAAATCGGAATTGGAATATCCTGCGTTGTAAAACAGTTTGTGGAAAAGGAATTAAATTGCGGAGACTTGGTTGAGGTAAAGCTGAAAGCTTCTATTCCACAAAGAGAGGCTGGTTTTTTGTATAACAAGAACATACTGCCTTTAAACATGAATATTTTGAAATTGATTAATTCGGATATCACCGTAAAATCACATCTTGATATATAATTTATTGACTTTTTTCACAAATATGGTATAATAGATTCATATAACTTGTGCATTTCTTAATTATACTTTATTAAATTTAATTTTGATATGTCCTTTTCGATATTAAGGGGGATCTGCTGATATGAAAATATTCAAAACAAGTACTGTGAAAGCAAAAGCCACGGCTTTGCTTATTTCCGCTTTGCTTATAACTCCGGGCGGCGCTTTTGCGGCGAATGACAGCGCACAGGGAACGATAGTTAATCCGGGAATCAACATAAGCTGCAGCGAGGAATTCCAAAAATACTTAAACAATCCTGAAAACTACAGCGGGGTTATTCCAAACCCGGTTGATCTGCAAATTCCTGAGCGTATATCTGCGGTGGGTGAATTTCCTGCCAAATACAACTCTTTAACAGCAAATCCAGATTTGACCGACTCGTTTCCCGCCGTACAAAACCAGGGAACGGACGGCGATTGCTGGGCGTACGCCGCGATTGCGGGCATTGAGTTTTCTTCAGTTGTGAATAACAATGCCGGATACGAAAGCAAAGGAAGTCTTCTCTCTGAGCATCACATGGTAGGTGCTGTTAACAAAACCAATGATGCTGGTTATCAAAAATACACCTTTGATTCAACATCCGGCGGCAACTACAATATGACTCTTGCTTATCTGACCCGCGTTTTTGGCGGCGGTCCGGTTAAGCAGGAGGATTTTCCGGAGGAATTATACCAACAATACAAAGCCAATAAAAATGATTATTCAATCATATCAAACGCCGGACACGAAAAATATCTGGATAAGGCGTATTATCTGACTGATAATTATGACGGAAGCTCAGTTCTGACCTACGACTGGATTGACGGTGAGGCAGTAAACTTTGATTATAAGCTGAACACATCATCAATCGATACGATAAAAGAATACATAATGAATTACGGCGCTGTTTCTGCATCATACTATGCTTATACAGGCAACAATAAATATTACAACTCCGACACAGCGTCATACTGCATAAGCTGGGCGGATATGCTCTCCGGCAATACTATTAAGCAAACCTTAAGCAACGGAACAGAGGTTTATAACCGTATTGAACCCAGCAGCTTAGGAAGCGACGGGACATATAAGTATACAATACCAACCAATCACTCTGTAACCATAGTCGGCTGGGACGATGATTATTCATACACAAACTTCAAAACCACTCCTGTTTCGGGCAACGGAACCCCGATAAACGGCGCCTGGATTGTAAGAAACAGCTGGGGTGAGGCTTATGGTGACAACGGATATGAATATATTTCATATATGGATCCGACAATAGGCGTGAACGCAGTGGCATATGTTATGTCAGATGACCCGGTCGGAAATATCTACTCATACGATACACACGGCTCAAGCGGAGGTTATATTTATAGTAACAGTGTAACCACGGTAAGCAGATACACAACTGAAAACGACAGCGAAGTACTGACCTCAATAGGAACCTATGTTTTAAACCCCGGTCAGTCATATGAAATTTGTATTGATGACAATGCGGAGGCGTCAACCGGTTCTCCGTCAAAACTGAGCGGTACAAGTTTTACCAATAATCGTGTTACTTTAATCGATCCCGAAACAAATCAAGAAGCGAAAAAGGTTTCGGTAAGCGAAAACGGCTACTACACCTTTGATCTCGCTGAGCCTGTAACGGTATCCGGGGACTTTAATGTGACAATCAGGGTATCTGCTTTATCTTCCGGCGGAAAAGTTACAATCCCCTCATGTTCAGCTGTAAGTGGCTATTCGTCTGCATTTGAAGTCACTAAAAATGTTAATTACGTTCCGTACAGCACATCAGGTGACAGCATTGTGTCATGGTCAGACACCGGCAGCAGCGCAAATCCATATAACCTTTGCGTAAAGGCATACACAAATCCGGTTTCCTCGGCTCCGACCGCTTCACCGACTACAGTTCCAACGGCAACTCCGACCATGTCTCCCGAACCTATAGAGGAGGACACCTTTATAGTTCAAGACATCAGCGTTGACAGTGAGGCAAAAACGCTGTCGTTATCGATAGAACAGCTTGCTGACGCCAATAATATTATACTATTAGTAGCGTCGTTTAACGATGAAAATATGCTGACAGGCTGTAGAATGTACACGGTTGATATAGGACAAAACGACAGTGATTTTCCAAAAAAGTGGGCGTCATTAACTGTCCCGTATGATGACGGATCCTACTGCAAAGTGTTCATCTGGAACGGCGAGGACTTTTCACCATACTTACTGAACCCGGCATATCAAAGCCTGAAATAAACATACTGCAAATAAAAGAGTGAACCGCAGAATTTTTGCGGTTCACTCTTTTGCAATAAGGCTGTCCTCTGAGTGTTTATGTAAATTATAGTTTATCGAGCACAAACCTTTTAGGAAAAGGTTTAAAAATCTAAATTGGTAAACCGCAATT
>CAJKEB010000069.1 GCA_905198865.1 uncultured Eubacteriales bacterium | reverse complement strand
CCCGGGTCTGGCGGGCGGAACTGGGCTAGGCTTTATTAAGTCAAACTATAATTTAATACAATATTATTAATTAATCAGGAATTTGTTCGCTTAGAACAACCTTGATTTTCTCGGTCTTTCCGGTAGCGTATTTGTAGACCTCAAGTTCAACCGTATCACCGGGTGATTTTGTATCCTTGTACTCAGTCAGATCTGAGCCGGAGGAAATTTTTGTTCCGTCAGCCGATGTGATTATATCGCCCTGTTGCAGACCGGCGTTTCTCGCATTGTCTGTTGTAACCGACATAATCTGTGCGCCCTGCGGCCAACCATACTGCTGAGCCATGTATGAAGATACGTCACGGGTCGAAACACCTATTATCGGTCTGCCCTTTACGTATCCGTAGTCAAGCAGGTCAGAGATAATGGGCTTAGCTTCGGAAATCGGAATTGCAAATCCCATTCCTTCAACGCCGGTAGTCGATACCTTTACTGTATTTATACCTATTACTTCGCCCCTTGAGTTAATTAATGCACCGCCTGAATTACCGGAGTTGATTGCCGCGTCGGTCTGTATAAGGTTCATTGTTCTGTTTTCAACCTCAACTGTTCTGTTAACAGCGCTTACAATACCCTGCGTTACGCTTCCGAAAAACTCAACGCCCATCGGGTTACCTATTGCAATGGCTGTTTCGCCTACTTCAACCTTGCTTGAGTCGCCGAGAACGGCAACCGTTAAATCCTCGCCCGGCTGGATTTTGATTACCGCAAGGTCGGTCTGTTCATCTGTGCCGATAACATTTGCGGTATACTCGGAGCCTGTATTCAGAAGGACAGTAACCTCGCTTGCTCCGTCAACAACATGGTTATTTGTAACAATATATCCGTCTTCGCTGATTATTATTCCGGATCCCTGTGATTCCGACTCGGTATATCCGCCGAACAGGCTTATTTGTCCCTGAATTCTGCTCTTTATACCGACAACGGCAGGTCCGACTTCTTTTGCTATTTCTGTTGTTGTCTTGTCTCCCGTTGTGGCAGCGGTATTTGTTGTACCGTTATCATTTGATGACGAAACAGGACTTGAATCGTTGGATCTGAGCGACTGCGACAAGCTCTCTTTGTTTGTGGCTGCACCGTCTTTTGAACCGAACGAATGTCCAAGTGCAAAAGCTCCGCCGAGAACCGCAAGATTGAGCATAGCTGCCGCAAGCATTGCCGCAATGTAACGCTTTGGTCGTTTATCTGATTTTCTGTTCCTGTCATGTTCTTTGATATGTTCTCTATACGGAATTGAACTGTTCGCTTTTGCTTTTGCTGCGTTTACACCGTTCATATATGCTTCGTTGCTGTAAGGAACGCTTTGGTAACCGCCGCTGTAATTTGAATATGTGTTCTCTGCATACCGCTTTGTATTGTTCTGCGGTTCTGCCGGTTCAGTTGATTTTTTGAACGAGTCAACCGCATTGCTTCCGAGCGCCGAACCGTGGTAGCTGTATGATGAATTGCTTTGAGCTTCTGCTGTATAATCAGAAGATTTAAAATTGTCAGAGACTTCTATCTCGGCCTGAGCCTGACTCGGAGTGTTTTCCTGCGCCATCGGATTTGAAGTCATCTCTACAGAAGCTGTGATGTCTGACTGATTTTCAGATGAGCTGTCGATGTTACGGGCTTCAGATTCTTCGTCACTGTTCAGATTTTTTTCAAATTCGTTCATTATTATTACCTCCGTATATATAAATGTTATTTAAGCTGTATTTACAGGGAGCCTGACTTTCTATCTCCCTTGTTACAAGATATATTATAAAGGGAATATATTAAAAAACTATTACGAAACTGTAAAAGAATTCAAATTTTTAAAATTTGTCCGAAAATTGAGGTATAAAGGCGTGAAATCTAAAAAAGAACCGCACAATGTATGCGGTTCTTACATAAAATATTCATATTTTAATTCACAAAATTAATTCTGACAGAACGGTCTCCAAGCGTCAAAACGTCATTGTTTTTAAGCTCTACAAGGTGATTGAGAGGCTTGCCGTTGAGCATTGTACCGTTGGTTGAATTGTTGTCCTCTGCCATAAGCTTCTTACCGTCACGAACAAGTATGCAGTGAGCGGAGGATACCATGGGCTTATTAATAACAACATCGCATTTCGGACTGCGTCCGATAAGAATTTCGTCTTCTACGGTGACATGATTCTTCTTGTTTGTATCAATGACGGTTACACATATTTCAATTCCGTTTGGCTTGGCTTCTGTATTTTCAGCTTTTTCGGGCTCATCAATATCTTCGCTGTCTCCGGATTCAGGCTTTTCGCTTCCGTCATCTTCTGCATCGTCTGTTACCTCCGGTTCGTCCGTGCTTTCCGGTTCTTCGGATTCAGCTTTTAACTCATCACTGACAGACTGCTCATCAGAGCCGGCTTCTTCCTCTGTCTCAGCATCTTCGTATTCATCTGCGTCAATAATATGCCTGCCGGAGCTGTGAGAAACAGGCGAATATTCAAATTCGCTATCCTGCTGCTTTCTGCGGGGAACCCAAAACAGAGCCAGACATATAAGGGTCATTGCAATAAGAAACAATATTCCCGAAGCCAATAAAATATAATTTAAAATATACATTATGCCGTTCTCCTTTAAAATATAATGGTTATTGCGCTGTAGTTATCGTCGGGGTCGTTTTTTCTGACTATTTTAAGCATTTTTCTCAGCCATTCGGAAGCTGATTTTGAACGCTTGAGTGTCTTCTCAACCTGTCTTTCGGTGACATTTTCCCAAAAACCGTCCGAGCAAAGCAGAACTCCGTCGCCCTTTCGCACTGCAATGGGCGTAATTATCTCCGCCTGACACATCGGGTCTGCGCCGAGATATGCGGTAAGCTTACGCCTGTCACGGCTTTTTCTGATGCCCGGGAAGCGGAACTTGCCCTCAGAATGTGCCAAATATGCAAGAGAATGGTCGGGGGTAATATATTGAAGATAGTTCTCGCTGAGATAATACATACGGCAATTGCCTAGGTGACCGCAAATCACGCAGTTGCCATCGGTTAAAACCACAACCGCCGAGGCAAGGTACTCTTCCGGAATGGCTGAGTCCTTTTTTGCCTGCGTCATTGCCCAGAGCTTTTCGTCCGCATTCTTGAAATATTCCACTATAGTTTCACGGGTAACCGCCTGAGTGTTCTTGAAGTCGAGCATAATCGAGTCGATAACCGCTTCGGAAATCTTATCGCCGTCAGAAGAACTGAGCGAGCCGTCACAGACCGCAAAGCAGCCGCAGCCGCAGTCCTCAAGCATACCTATATAATCACGGTTAACCTCAAGGTTACCGGAATTTCTGGCAGATGAAATATCCATGAATTACTCCCCTTATTACAAAAAACGAATATAAGCCGCTCTTACGTATAAGTCCGAAAGGCTTAATTATTTTTATTATACTTCAAATATTTATTATTGTCAACAAATCATAACAAAAAAGTCTGTATCACAATTTCTTGCGATACAGACTTAAAGGTTTTGCGAACCGGGAAAGTATTATAAACTCAAAATATCAATTGTCAGAGCTGTTGTCTGCGGCGGCAGGCTCATGGTCATTACCGGACTGTAGCCGATTTTGAAAGTCTGTCCGCTCTCAAGACTGTTTAAGTCCTCAATCGAACCCTTTTCGCCGTTTACCGTGATTTCGGTATCCTCAGTGACATAAACAATGACTTCGCCCATGCGGATGTCGTTAACTGTGAGGCGTGTGTTGTTTCTGTCGTCGATATCCATTCCTTGGAACGAAACCTCTGCCGGGTCAACTACGAGTATTGTTCCGTCGTTGTTATCGATAACCTTTACTTTTGCAATCTCGGTGAGAAGCTCCACCGGCGCATATGTTGTTTCGCCGTCAATCAGCGTCGGAGCTGCGCCGAGAGGTGCCGGCATAGTCTTTGCAAAGTAATATGAATCCTGACCTATGTACATTCCTATTTCAACTGCGCCGCGGTTGAGCTGAATTTTTTCTGAATCTTCAACCCATGTAACCTCATAACCGAGATTTTCGAAAACATATCTTACAGGGAACATCTTGTGTCCGTCAGCCTCTTCAACACCGGCAAGTATTGACGCACCGTTGTATTCGACCGCAGGCGCAATGTCCTGAGGTATTTCCTCTGCTGTGACAGCATGGACATCCGAATCAGCCGAGAGAGTTGTATAATCAAGTGACGGGTCAGCAGTCTTGTCCGGATTATATTCGGCAAAAACTGCGCTGCCGCTTGCAAGAACTCCCGCAGCAACCAAACCTGCTATTACCTTTTTTGCGCTGAAATTACTTTTTTTTGTCATATTGACCTCCTGTTTTTTTGATTAAAATATTTTACTTTTATATCTTTACACAATTCTTAGACGTAAGTCAAGCTAAAAAGTTGCATAATTTTAAAAAAAATTTAATTATTTAATTTTTAGACCAACAATAACTTTCAGCTTACAATTTATTTTCCGCTTGACACAGTATACCATACATGATAGAATATCCGTATTATGAATAGCAAAAGTGAGAAAAAACAAAAAAAATACAAAAATATTGCGAATATATATAAGTATGCCCGAAGGTATTTTCCTTGGGCTTTAATTGCTGTGCTTGCATCGGTTTTGTTTTCTCTTTTGGAGGTGTTTAAGACCGACGCGCTTCGCGAAATTGTCGACATTGCCCAGACGGGTAATGCAGTCGGGGTTTTGCCTGTTTTCCTGCGTGCTTTGGCAATACTTGCCGCAATATTGGTATGCGTGTTTTTCAGCCGCTACTCCGCGGGACGGTTCTCGACCGGAATAATGCGTGATATAAAAGCTGACAGCGCACGCAGAATAGAAAATCTTCCTATAGGGTTTATGACCTCAAACCGCAGCGGTGAGCTTTTGTCAAAAATGAGTTCGGACGCCGACACGGTTCAGAGCTTTCTTGAGGGCGATTTTATACAGCTTATTAAGCTTCCGTTCACTTTTGTGTTTTACACGGTTTATTTAATTATACTAAATCCGATACTGTTTATTATTTGCTTTGCGACCGTTCCGATTTTGGTTCCGCTCGGCGCAAGTTTTTCAATTCCGTTCAAGAGCGGTTCAAAGAAGTATATGAAGTATCTGGGCAGAGTCAGCAACACTGTTGCCGATATGGCGGGCGGCATATCGGTTATAAAGTCGTACAACCTTGAGGACTGTCTCTCCGATAAATACAACAGCGGAATCAAGCGCGCTACCGATATGGCGCTTCACAATGACAAGTACCAGTATAAGGGGGTTGCGGTCTTTAACCTTGCCCGAAACATACCGACCCTGACTTGCCTGATAGCCGGCGGATATATGTGCTTTAAGGGGAACTTTTCGCTCGGTTCTTTGGTTGCATTTTCGACTCTGCTCACTCAAACGCTTTCTCCGCTTATGCATGCTTCGGCAATGTTCTTTAACTTAAAATATTCCTCTGCGGCTGCGGACAGAGTATTTTCTATTTTAAACGAAACTCCGGAACCGGACGGCGGTCAGACTCCCGCTGAGCTTACAGACGACGTACCGGCAATCAGATTTGAAGACGTGTGCTTTGAATATGAGGACGGTATGCCGGTGCTTAAAGGGATAAATCTTGACGTTAAGCTCGGCGAGACAGTCGGTTTTGCCGGTTCAAGCGGCTGCGGAAAGAGTACGTTGCTGGGTCTTGTCTGTGGTTTTTACCGTCCGACAGGCGGCAGAATTCTTGTCGGCGGAGTTGATATGAATGAAAGAAACTTAAAGTCGACGCGCAGTCTGATTTCATATGTTTCGCAGGAGGCATATTTATTCCCGGTGTCAATATATGAAAATATTGCGATGGGCAAGGCTGACGCCACCCGTGAGGAAGTAATCGCGGCGGCAAAAGCAGCGTATGCGCACGACTTTATTATGGAGACCGAGGACGGTTATGACACTGTTGTGGGCGAACGCGGAAACAGACTGTCAGGCGGTCAGATACAGAGAATTTCCATTGCGCGTGCAATGCTCAAAAATGCGCCGATACTCTTGCTTGACGAGGCGACTTCAGCGCTTGACGTAAAGGCTGAGGCTGAAGTTCAGCAGGCTATAGATAACTTAAGCCAAGGCAGAACGGTACTTGTGGTTGCCCACAGGCTGTCAACAATACGAAACGCAGACAGAATAGCGGTAATTGACAACGGAGTAATTGCCGAGTGCGGCAATCATGAAGAACTGTTAGATAAGAACGGCATATATGTGACGCTGACCAAACAGCACATATAATCACAGATTGCGGTCACAACTGCGCAAAACTGACGTATATTATTGACTTTGTATGCTTTGGTGCAAACGCATGGCAAGAGCATACGCAATCACAGATTGCGGTCACAAACGCGCAAAACTAAAGGAGAATGATATTTTGAAGGTCTTACAGGGATTAAAAAGCTGCTTTTCACTGATGGGCAGATATAAGTACATGTATTGGACAACGCTGATTCTTGAAATAATCCTTTCATTCGGCGCAGATGTGCTGATGGCTCTTGTTAACAAGGGTGTAATCAATTCAGTGACATCGCTTAACTTTGCCGCCTTCAAGGTGTCAATCCTTCTGGGTTTCGGTGCAATAGCGCTTTATCTTATAAGCGTGCTTGACAGATTTTTTAACATGAGGTCAATCAGATATATCATGTACGATATGCGAAACGCGCTGTTCAGGCATATGGAGTTTTTGCCTGTTGATTACTATGACAATAATCACAGCGGAGACAGTATCTTCAGACTAAACAGCAATGTCGAGAACATGAAACGAGCATATACCAGTCATTGCCCGAACTTTTTGAGGGGTATACTCGGCGGAGCGGCATCGTGTATTTTCATTCTTGTGATGGATTTCAGAATTGGAGTTCTTGCTCTTGTGATTTGCGCTCTTACAGTCTTTGTCAACGTCAGGTATGCGGCTTCGCTCCGTGAGATTGGCGGAAAAATCCAGCGCAGCGAATCCACTCTGGTTAGCAGGCTTTCTGACTTGATTGCAGGATTTAGAGTAATAAAGCTGTTTGATTCCGCACATCGGTCTCTCGGCAGGTACGAAGAAGCAAACAGCCGAACCGCAAGCCTCAGAATTAACCGTATTGCAAGGATAGGCGGGCTTGACAGCGTAAGTCATTTTCTCAACTTTTTGAACAACTTTGTTTTAATTACTATCGGCGCAGTAATGGGCGCAAAGGGAATGACTGATTTTGGCACGGTATTTGCAATTCTTACTGTTCAAAGCAATGTGAGCGGTATGGTTCTTAACTTCGGCAGCTCATGGGGAATGATGCAGGAGTCCGTTGCCGCGGCGGATCTTATACACGAGGTATGGGATACTAAGCAGGAGCAGCGCAGCCGGTCAGAAGCCGGCGAAGAAGCTGAAAATACCGAATATATTGAGTTCCGTGACGTAGGTTTTTCGTACAGCGACGGAAGCAAAGTTTTAAGCGGCCTCAGCTTCAAGGTTAAGAAAGGCTCGACCGCGGCGCTTGTAGGACCCAGCGGCGGAGGTAAAAGCACTGTAATCAAGCTGTTGCAGGAGTTTTATCGCATAGATTCCGGAAGTATATACGTTGACGGAAGAAACATTTATTCAATTCCTGTCAAGGAGCTAAGAGATACGATTGCGTATGTGCCTCAGGATGCATATCTGTTTGACGCAAGCGTAAAAGAGAATATCAGCTACGGCAAGCCGGGCGCCTCTGATTCTGAAATAATTGAGGCGGCAAAGGCTGCAAATGCTCACGAGTTCATAACGGAACTGTCGGACGGATATGATACCATAGTAGGAGAACGCGGAGAGACTTTGTCGGGAGGTCAGAGGCAGAGAATAGCAATAGCGAGGGCATTTTTGAAAAATGCGCCGATACTCTTGCTTGACGAGGCAACCTCGGCGCTTGATAATGAAAATGAAGTGATTGTCCAGAGCAGTATTGAGGCTCTGATGCAAAACCGAACGGTAATAGTTATCGCACACAGATTGTCAACAATAGAGAATGCCGACGTAATTTATGTAATACAGGACGGTAAGGTTGTTCAGTCGGGCGTTCACGAGGATTTGAAAAACGAAAGCGGAACATACGCAGAGCTTGTGAGGTTGAGTAAAGCTTAGCTGTGGCTGTGACCAGACTTCGTCCGTCTCCCGATGCTCGCATTAGACCGCCAAATTATAGTTTGACGCGCGAAGCCCTCTCCGTCAGCTCCGCTGACACCTCTCCC
>CAJKEB010000068.1 GCA_905198865.1 uncultured Eubacteriales bacterium | reverse complement strand
TTTCAAAGGCGATCGCATTAAACCGCCGAGTTGCGGTTTAGTCAAATAAACTATAATTCTTATTCCAAAACAAGGGCTGATGGCTAATAATCGCATCAGCCCTATTTATTTTGCAAGTTTGGCGCTTATACAGAATATAATTAATCAGCGGCTTTTATTTGCTGTTTGCTGCTTGCTAAATTCTATATTTGAGGTGATTTTTAATGCTGGCTTTTTTGAATTCCGTAATCAATTCTTTAATCCTTTTGGTATCGTATATTTCCAATCATAACGCTTTCCCAAAACCGCTTACTCAAGAGGAGGAGGCAGAGTGTCTTAAACGAATGGCGGAGGGCGACGAGGAGGCGAAGAATAAACTGATTGAGCATAACCTAAGACTTGTGGCGCATATTGCCAAAAAGTATTCCACAGCGGTTTCCTCGGCGAATGACAGCGAGGACTTACTATCAATCGGAACCATAGGGCTGATAAAGGGCATTAACAGCTATAACGCCGAGAAAGGCACAAAGCTTGCGACATATGCCGCGAGATGTATTGAAAATGAAATTCTTATGATGATAAGGGGAAAGAAAAAATCCCAGAACGATGTGTCGCTTAATGACGCTATAGGCACAGACAAAGAGGGCAACGTAATAATGCTTATGGACGTGATAGGCAGCAGCGACGAGGAGATTTTTGACGCAATCCAAAATGTTGACAGTACAAAGCGCCTGTATGAGAATATTCGCAGCAAACTGACGCCGAGGGAACAAAAAATAATAATACTGCGTTACGGACTGATTGACGGGAATTGCCTGACCCAGAGAGAAATTGCAAAAATGCTCGGTATCTCACGCTCGTATATTTCAAGAATAGAAAAAAAGGCTCTGAGCAAGCTCGGCGAGGGCATTGTTGATTAATAAAAAACCTGTATTCCGTAAATAAAGAGCGGAATACAGGTTTTTTTGTCAGCTGAATAAATTCGGCAAAAACCTTGCGATGTAGCCTTGTATAAATATAAACAAAATAACAAACGGCAATATATAGGTAACATAAAACCTTATGCCTTTCGGGAAACGCATACCCTTTCCGGCATTAGCTTCATTTATAAAGTTATCCCAGCCCCATCCGTAACGGCTTGTGCAGAAAAGCAGATAAATCAGCGAGCCGAGAGGCAGAATGTTATTACTGATAATGAAGTCCTCAAGATCCATTATAGTGCTGCCGCTGCCGAGCGGCTGAACTCCGCTGAGTATATTAAAGCCCAAAACGCAGGGTAAAGAAAATACGAGTATAACAATCCAGTTTATTACAACAGCCTTTCTACGGCTCCAGCCTTTTAAGTCTATCCAAAACGAAATCAGGTTTTCAAACACGGCGATTACTGTTGACAATGCTGCAAACAGCAGAAATACAAAGAAGAGAAATCCCCATATTTGTCCGCCCGGCATGGCTGAGAATACATTCGGCAGCGTGACAAAAATCAAATTCGGTCCGCTGTCCGGCTGTACTCCGAAGGTAAAGCATGCCGGAAATATAATCAATCCGGCAATAAGAGCCACACCTGTGTCGAGTATGGTTATGCGTACGGCTTCACCTGTCAGAGTGTGGGTTTTGTCGATGTAACTGCCGAAAATCGCGATAGAGCCCATTCCTATGCTTAATGTAAAGAATGCCTGTCCCATAGCATCAAATATCACATTGAACAATCCGTATTCGGTCAGCTTGCCGAAATCGGGCATAAGATAAAATTTCAATCCTTCCGCTGCGCCCGGCATGGTGATGGAATGTACAGCGAGTACTACCATTATGCCCAACAGACAAAGCATCATGAATTTTGTTATTTTTTCAACGCCGTTTTTAAGTCCCATTGAGCATACGGCGAAGCAGACGGTAACAATGGTTGCCATGGCTATAGTCATAGTAATGGGATTACCCTGCATGTTTGTGAAAATGCTTGTTACCTGATCAGAACTCACGCCGCTGAACTCACCGGTTAAAAATTTTTTGCAGTACAAAAGCATCCAGCCGGCTATTGTTGTGTAGAACATCATCAGCAGATAATTACCGGCAATAGCAGAATATTTGTGCAGGTGAAATTTTGAGCCTTTGGGTTCAAGACGGTCAAATGATGCTGCAATGCTTCTTTGACTGGCTCGTCCGACGGAAAGCTCCATAACCATGATTGGCAGTCCTAAAAGCAATAAAAATATCAGATACAGCAATACAAACGCGGCGCCGCCGTATTTCCCCACGACATACGGAAACCGCCACACATTTCCCAGACCAATTGCGCAGCCTGCTGAAATCAGCAGAAAGCCCAGCCGGGACGAAAATTTTTCGCGTTCCATTCTTCTTCCTCCGAATACAAAAGTTATGTTGGCATTTTACCATAATAGCTTATATTATGCAAGCCGAAATTATCAGAAATTATCAATCATCATAATCATAATCCGCGCTTGGAATATGCGGATATAAATACCATTGGTGATCCTGCGCCATTCTCTCGTCACTGACCAAGAAATAGTCATGCCTCAGTATAGGCGAGCTGCTTACAGGATCGTCCCAGGTCACGTCAACATTATACCAGACACCTTCAACCTTGACTTTGTTCCATGCGTGAGGTCCGGACATTGTACTTGTCTCTCCGGTTCCGTCAACCTCGATGCACTCAATACCGCTGAGATAACAAAGCAGGTCAAGTGCCTCGGCATATCCCTCGCAGACAGACTGACCGTCAATGAGCGCGCCGACTACGCTGTGACTGCGGTCGCCGGTGTCTTTGTAGGAGTTGAATTCAACAATATAATCATGAAAGGCTTTCACTATTTCATATTGGCTCATGTCGTCTGTGATAAGCATATCGTGTATTCTGATTGCTTCGTTCAGTACCTGTAGGTTATCCTCGCTCAGCTCCGGGATTTTTCCCTCTAAGTATGCCATAATCGTGACGGAATTGTTATAAGTAATATCAACCGTGCATGAACCGCTGTATGAAATCCACTTTGTCTGCATCTGCGCGATGTCGGTAAAGCGCTGCATCTGCTCCTTAAGCTCGTTCATATAAAATTCTTCACTGCCGCGCGGGACTTTTATCGTAACTGACGGAGTTCGTCCGTTCATTACGTCAATAAACTGTGAGACCAAATCGTCGCCCGATGTGACAGAGATAGAGGTGATCTCTTCCGTCACGGGTCCGAATGTTTCGGTAAAGTCGCTTGCGGTATTCCGAGCCGTTTTGCCTGTGGCAGACTTATCATCAAGCCCCATAACAGCGTCTCTGTTCTCGATAAATTCATGCGAAACAACAGTCTGGGACGCCGGCGAAGGAAGAGGAAGTGAACGAATAAACTCATTAAACGATACGGACGCACAGCCGGTCAATGTCATAACAACTGCGGATATAAGTAATATAAGCAGTGCAGCCGAAAATTTCTTCATTTTAAAGTTAACCTCCGATGTCAGGCTGTGTAATATGTAAAGACATTATAACATGAAACATAAAAAGCCACAATAATATTCTATTAAAATTATGTGTACAAATTGTGAAGTTGATTAAATGTTAAATGTTTATTATTTTTGGCTGAAAATTATTTTTTACATAAATTTGCAGCAAATTAAGGAAAATTTAAGGTTTATATTATAAAATACAATCGGGTATTTTATAATAGCTTATAGAAAGAAGGGGCTTTTATGTTCAAAAAACTTTTAATCGGTGTTATTTCTATTATTACTCTGTGTCTGACCGTAGCTGTTTTTGCGGCTGAATACGATGTGACAGTGAATGACGTAACCGTCAATGAAACAGGCGTTACGGTAACGCTGACGTCAGCGGCAGGAGCTGAGGCAAATGTGATGGCTGTGTCCTACAGTGCAGACGGCTGTCTGACGGATATTTCAGTGAAAAACGATATCACATTAAACCCCGGAGAAGCTACAGCTGTAGAACTCGGAAATTCCGAAGCGGGAAAAATTTATGTGTGGGATAATCAGCTTCGCCCTCTTTGCGATGTGTATTGTATTTCTGTGCCAGAGCCTACATCTATACCTGATCCTACATCTGTGCCGGAGCCTACATCTGTACCTGAACCTTCGACTACGCCGGGTAATCCTCAGGGAGACGGTGTAATACATCTTTCAGGCGACTCAATTAACGCCCTCGGTGTAGAAAATGTAACCGTAGACGGAACAATTGTTACTATAACTGCGCCGGGTAGCTATATAATAGAAGGAACGCTTGATGACGGCCAGATAGCAGTATCGGATTCTTTGAGCAAAACCGATAAGGTTACAATCACACTCAGCGGTGTTAAAGTCACGTCCTCTGACGGCGCTCCGTTTAACGGTGCCGGCGGAACAATAGAATTTACGCTTGCGGATGGTACAGAAAACGTTTTCAGCGATACCGGAAAATACACAAATTATACCTCCGCAAAGGAGCCGAAGGGCTGTGTATATTCAAAATGTGACTTTGATATAGGCGGAGCCGGAACACTCGTTGTAAACGGCAATGTGAAAAACGGTATTGTGTGCGGCGCTGACCTGAAAATCAAGAAGGGCGCAAGTTTGGATGTAACCGCCGTAAACAATGCCGTAAAGGGTGATAACGGTGTTGAATTCACAAGCAAGACAGGAACCGTTAACATAACCGCGGGCGGTGACGCAATCAAATCAGACGCGATTGATACCGATACCGGAATGATGGAGCAGGACAAAGGTTATGTGCTTATATCAGGGGGCAGCTTTACGCTTAACGCCGAAGGAAATGGTATTCAGGCGGATAACTGCTGCACGGTAACGGGCGGTACGATAGATATAACCTCAGCGGAGGAGGGTATAAAGGCTAACGAAGTTATGATTCCGGCATCGGCTGATGATGTTGCTGTCACGGACGTTGATGGCAATCAGGTCTACATAAACGGCAGCGTTATAATCTCAGGCGGTACGATGGAGCTTGCTTCCGGTGACGACGGCGTTCATGCCGATTATATACTCACTCTTGGCTCAGACGGCGGAAGCGATGAGGATTTCACAATAGATATTTCAACCTCGTACGAGGGTGTAGAAGGTTCTGTTATAAAAATTCTCAGCGGTACACAATATATGTATACAACCGACGACGGTATTAATGCGGCAGGCGATTATACCGAGGACGGACAGCTTTCCGATCAAAGTACAAGCAGCTCAACCGCTCCGGGCAGCGGATTCGGCTCAAACTTTGGTGGAGGAAGCGGCAGCATGGGTCCGGGTCAGGGCAGTGATGATTCATCGCCGAGTGGTATGCTGTATATTAAGGGCGGAAAAACCTATGTTGAGGCAAACGGCGACGGCTTAGACTCAAACGGCAGCGCCGAAATGAGCGGCGGCATAGTATTGATTAACGGCACTTCAAGCGGCGGCAATGGCGTGTTTGATATCGGTGACGGCAGCGACTGCTATTTTAACGTAACAGGCGGTACTCTGATTGGAGAAGGGACTTCCGATATGCAGGTAACACCTACTGTAAGCGGTCAGGGCTATGTGAAGTCGGCATCTTCATCTTCATCCGGTGGAGGCCGTCCCGGCAGCAGCACAAGCACTTCCACAGGAAGCGCAGGCTCACCTATAAGGGTTGATACGGATAACGGAAATATCGTGTTTATTCCTAAGATTAATTGGGGATTTTTGTTCGTAACAACTCCTGATATGACTTCCGGCGGCAGCTACTCTATAAGTCAGATCTCAAGCTACAGCGGAGGAACACAGGTGCTGGGCAAGACCGTGAATAATATCTTCTACGGCTTGCTGGAAAACTGCGATTAAGGAATAAAAAAGTAAAGGCGTTTCGGTTTTGTGCCGAAACGCCTTTTTGTTGTCGGCTGCGTCTGAGTCCAAGGCGGAAAATTTATCAATGAAGCTTATCATAACAAAAAAAGTCCGCACTGGTGCAGAACGCATTAATACATATTTATATATACTATATTATAAAGAAAGGAGGATTATTTTATGAAAATGAGTAACAAAGTTTATGACGTGCTTAAGTGGTTTGCCATGTATCTCCTACCGGCTGCCGGTACTTTATATTTTGCTTTGGCTGGTATATGGGGACTTCCATATGGCGAGCAAGTAGTAGGTACTATTACAGCCATTGATACATTTCTGGGTGTTATACTGGGGATCAGTTCGGCACAATATAATAAAAATCAAAAAGAATAAAAAAGTGAGTGTAGGAATATAAGTATAGGAGTGGTGTAGGAATAATGTATGAGTTGCATACATTTTCCTGCTTATACCACTCCTGACCGCTTATATAAAAGCCGTAAAAACGACGGTTTGCGATTTTCTTAGCCCTTCATAGCTTCCTCAACAGCAACGGCTACCGCAACTGTGGCACCTACCATCGGGTTATTGCCCATACCGATAAGTCCCATCATTTCAACGTGAGCCGGAACAGAGGATGAACCTGCGAACTGTGCGTCGCTGTGCATTCTTCCCATTGTATCTGTCATGCCGTATGAAGCAGGACCTGCAGCCATGTTATCCGGGTGCAGTGTTCTGCCTGTACCGCCGCCTGATGCAACAGAGAAGTACTTCTTGCCCTGTTCGATACATTCCTTCTTGTATGTACCTGCAACAGGGTGCTGGAATCTTGTCGGGTTGGTTGAGTTACCTGTGATAGATACGTCAACGCCCTCAAGGTGCATGATAGCAACGCCTTCACGAACATCGTCGGCGCCGTAGCAGCGAACCTTTGCACGCTCGCCGTTTGAGTATGCTGTTTCCTTAACAACTTTAACTTCGCCGGTATAATAGTCAAACTGAGTCTGAACATAGGTGAAGCCGTTTATTCTTGAAATAATCTGAGCTGCGTCCTTGCCGAGACCGTTAAGAATAACTCTGAGATCTTCTTTTCTTGCCTTGTTTGCGCTCTTTGCAAGACCGATAGCGCCTTCAGCAGCGGCAAATGACTCATGACCTGCCAGGAATGCGAAGCACTTTGTCTCTTCTCTCAAAAGTCTTGCGCCGAGGTTACCGTGACCGAGACCAACCTTTCTGTCATCGGCAACACTGCCGGGGATACAGAATGACTGAAGACCCAGACCGATTTTCTCAGCAGCGTCCGCAGCGTTTGTAACGCCGTCCTTAATTGCGATAGCAGCGCCTACAACGTATGCCCAGCATGCGTTTTCAAAACAAATGGGCTGAATGTCCTTAACGATTTGATAAGCGTCAACGCCCTTCTCGTCACAAATCTGTTTTGCTTCTTCAATAGAAGAAATTCCGTGCTTGCTAAGCTCAGCATTGATTTGATCAATTCTTCTTTCGTAACTTTCAAATAAAGCCATATTTAATTCCTCCTATTCTTATTCGTGGCGCGGGTCGATGAGCTTAACAGCATCGTCAACTCTGCCGTACTGACCGCTTGCTTTTTCCAAAGCCTCGTTTGCGTCCATACCTCCGGCAATCATTTCCATCATCTTGCCGAGGTGAACGAACTTGTAACCGATAATTGTGTCGTTTTCATCAACGGCACACTTTGTAATATATCCCTCAGCGAGTTCGAGGTATCTCGGACCCTTTGCAAGAGTTGCATATGTAGTACCAACCTGACTTCTGAGTCCCTTGCCGAGGTCCTCAAGACCTGCGCCGATTGGGAGACCATCCTCTGAGAATGCTGTCTGAGTACGTCCGTATACAATCTGGAGGAATAACTCTCTCATAGCTGTGTTGATAGCGTCACAAACCAGGTCTGTGTTGAGAGCCTCAAGAATTGTCTTACCAACGAGGATTTCAGACGCCATAGCAGCAGAGTGTGTCATACCGCTGCAGCCTACCGTCTCAACGAGAGCTTCCTGGATAACGCCTTCCTTAACATTAAGGGTCAGCTTACAGGTACCCTGCTGAGGCGCACACCAGCCAATACCGTGCGTCAAGCCTGAAATGTCTTTGATTTCTTTTGCCTGCGTCCACTGTCCCTCCTGAGGGATAGGTGCAGGACCGTGATATGCTCCTTTAGCCAAAGGACACATCGCTTCTACTTCACTTGAATACTTCATATGTTTGCTCCTTTCATTTTGTGACGTTAGTTTCGGCAGCAAATCACAGCCAAGGCTTGATTCACCGACTGAAGTTATTTTGGGCAGGTCTGCCCGACCACACCCCAAAAGTGGTGTGCTCATCCCCGAAAAACGTCGCTTACTGTGTTAATTATATCACAAATCTGGGATTATGCAATATAAAATTAAAAAATTTTTGCGAAATTTAACAGTCAGCACTCCGATAAGCCAAACATGCGTGGGATAAAGACATGAAGCCATTGATGAATTTTCAGAAAAATGGAGCAGAGGCGAAATTATAGTTTGACAAACAGTTATTGCAAGCTAAGCTTGCAGCCACGCACCGCCCATGCAATGGGCGGTAATGCAAACTGCGGTAGGGCGGCTTGCCGCCTCGGAGGT
>CAJKEB010000067.1 GCA_905198865.1 uncultured Eubacteriales bacterium | reverse complement strand
ACCTCCGTGTTCGCTGTTTCACAGCTCACCTACCGCAGTTTGCATTACCGCCCATTGCATGGTCGGTGCATGGCTGCAAGCTTTGCTTGCAATAATCCGCATATAAACTATAATTTTTACTACTAAACAGGGGCGGCTGTCTGCCGCCCCCTACAGTATCTCATTTTGCATATCGAGTGCATAACTAAGTATCTCGCCTTGCATGTCGAGTGCCTACGTTGTAGTAGTGCAAAACTAAGGTTGATTATTGACATTTGTAGGGGTGGCTATCAGCCGCCCACGGGCGGATACTATCCGCCCCTACGGTTATATCAAACGCTTAGTATGGTGCATACGCAATCGAAGATTGCGGTCACAATTATACAATACACGCTCCGCTCTGGATATCGTCGAGTGTAGTTGCAAGCACCAGCTTGCCGTCATGCTCCGCTGACAGAATCATGCCGTTTGACTCAAGTCCCATCATCTTTCGCGGCGGGAAGTTCGCTATAAACAGCACGTTCTTGCCGATTAAATCCTCCGGCTTATAATACTTCGATATGCCAGACAAAATCTGTCTGGTTTCGCCGCCGACTTCAAGCTCAAATCTTAACAGCTTTGACGACTTCGGCACCTTTTCACACACCTTGACCTTGCCCACTCTGATATCGAGCTTTTCAAAGTCGTCGAATGTGACAGGCTCCTTGTACGGCTCGATTTCTACCGCAGGTTCTTCCTCCTCTGCGCCAAATTCCTCGGCAAGCTCCTCAAGCTTCTTATCAAGGTCGATACGCACAAATATAGGCTCTGCCGCTCCGACCTTTGTTCCGGCCTTAGTTACTCCGAAGGTTCTCACGCTGTCACTGCTCAGTTCAGAAGCGTTTATCTGCGCCTTGATCTTCTCCGATGTCTCGGGCATAAACGGCGAGAGTAGCGCTGCTATAATTCTGATTGTCTCAACGAGGTTATAAAGGACTGTGCCGAGTCTCGGCTTATCTGCTTCGTTCTTAGCCAAAATCCACGGCGTTGTTTCATCAATATACTTGTTCGCTCTGTTAACTACCTTCCAGATCTCGTCAAGGCTGTCAGCCACATGAAGCGTCTCCATCTTATTTGACACCTTATCTATTGCACTTACGGCAACTGTCTTGATATCATCGTCAAACTCACCCGGCACATCGCCCGGCTGGATAACGCCGCCGAAATACTTATTAACCATTGCGACGGTTCTGTTGACAAGGTTGCCGAGTGTATTCGCCAGGTCGGAATTATAACGGCTTATGAACACCTCATAGGTGATATTGCCGTCCTGAGCAAAGGGCATTTCGTGGAGCGAATAGTATCTGACTGCGTCAACGCCGAAGTGCTTAACCAGGTCATCGGCATAAATCACGTTGCCTCTTGACTTTGACATCTTCTCGTCGCCGAACAGCATCCATGGGTGACCGAACACCTGCTTGGGCAGCGGTTCGCCGAGAGCCATAAGCATAATAGGCCAGTAAATGGTATGAAACCTCAGAATATCCTTGCCGATGATATGCACGTCAGCCGGCCAGTATTTTTTATACTCGTCACTCTTGCCATCCGGTGAATAGCCGATGGCAGTGATGTAGTTCGAGAGCGCGTCAATCCACACATAGATTACATGCTTCGGGTCAAACTCGACAGGGATTCCCCAGCTGAAGCTTGTACGCGACACGCACAGATCCTGAAGTCCCGGCTTTAAGAAGTTGTTTACCATTTCCTTCTTTCTTGACTCGGGCTGAATGAACTCAGGGTGTTCCTCAATATGCTTCATCAGCCTGTCCTGATACTTGCTCATCTTAAAGAAGTACGCTTCTTCTTTGGTCTTGTGAACCTCACGACCGCAGTCGGGGCATTTGCCGTCCTTCAGCTGAGTGTCCGTCCAGAACGACTCGCACGGCGTGCAGTACCAGCCTTCGTATTCCGACTTGTAAATATCGCCCTGCTCGTAGAGCTTGTTGAAAATCTTCTGTACTGCCTTTTCGTGATAGTCGTCAGTCGTGCGGATGAACTTGTCATAGCTTATATTAAGCATATCGGCAATTCTGCGGATTTCGCCGGCAATCTCGTCAACGTGCTGCTTCGGGGTAATTCCCTTCTGCTCGGCAAGCTCCTGGATTTTCTGACCGTGCTCGTCCGTTCCGGTACAAAAGCATACGTCATAGCCCATAAACCTCTTGAAACGCGCTATTGCGTCGGTCAGCACGATTTCGTAAGTGTTGCCTATATGCGGCTTGCGTGATGTATACGCAATCGCTGTCGTTATATAATACTTTTCTTTACTTTCGCTCATGTGTATTTAGTCCTTTCGATTGTTATTTTATTTTAATGATAACGTTCATCATATCAAAAACTGAAGTTTTCGTTTCCGTACGGTATACCGAAATGCTCATACGCCGCCGGCGTAACTATTCTGCCTCTGGGGGTACGGTTGATAAAGCCAATCTGTATAAGGTACGGCTCGTATACGTCCTCAATCGTGTCGCGTTCCTCGTTAATCGTTGCGGCAAGAGTATCAAGACCGACAGGGCCGCCGCCGTAATGCTCTATAACCGTCATAAGCATTCGCTTGTCGTTGGAGTCAAGGCCGAGGCTGTCGATTTCGAGACGGTTAAGCGCATCGTCAGCAATCTCGCGGGTTATCCGTCCGTCATTACTGAGCTGTGCAAAGTCTCTCACACGCTTGAGCAGCCTGTTTGCAATTCTCGGAGTACCGCGCGAACGCTTTGCTATCTCAGCAGCGCCGGCCGTGTCGATTTCTATACCGAGAATGCCTGCGCTTCGCTCAACAATCATGCGCAGCTCTTCGGGACGGTACATTTCAAGCCGGCTGATAACGCCGAACCTGTCTCTGAGCGGTGCAGTCAGCGCGCCTGCTTTGGTAGTCGCTCCGATCAGCGTGAACTTAGGCAGGTCAAGCCTGATAGAACGCGCTGACGGACCCTTGCCGATTATAATATCAAGCGCATAGTCCTCCATTGCCGGATAAAGTATTTCCTCAACGCTCCTGTTGATGCGGTGGATTTCGTCCACGAACAGTATATCGTCCTGCGACAGGTTGGTGAGAAGCGCCGCCAGATCGCCCTGCTTCTCAATCGCAGGTCCTGACGTGATTCTGATATTCACGCCCATCTCGTTTGCAATAATCCCGGCAAGGGTGGTCTTTCCGAGTCCCGGAGGACCGTACAGAAGCACATGGTCAAGAGGCTCGCCGCGCATTTTAGCGGCTTGAATAAACACCTTCATGTTTTCTTTTGCCTTGACCTGACCTATGTACTCATCGAGAGTTTTCGGCCGTAAGCTGTATTCAATTTCAGTATCGTCATTTGTCTCATTGGTTGAGACAATACGTTCTTCGTTATTATCAAGTGTCATATCTGTTACCTGTTCTCTACGCCTTCATCAATTGTTTAAGTCCGTACTTTATCATATCCTCGGTCGAGCCGGTCGCTCCTGCCAGAGCGCGCATTGCCTCGTCTTTTGTATAGCCGAGAACAACAAGCGCGGAAACGGCTTCGTTATCGCTGTCAAGTTCCGGCGCAAACATCTCATCTGCCGGCATACCGCTGATGTCGGCGTCCTTGAACTTGTCCTTAAGTTCAAGGATTATCCGCTGTGCGCCCTTGGGGCCGAGTCCCGGGGTATTCTTTGAGAGATACTTTGAGTCGTTTGTCACAACGCACATTGCAAACTTAGACGGCGAAATATTCGACAAAAGGCTTGCCGCCGTCTTTGCGCCCACACCGCTTACGCTCAGAATCATTTCAAAGATGTTCTTCTCCTCCTGAGTCGAAAAGCCGTAGAGTGTAAAAATATCGGACGATGATTTGATGTTTGTGTAGATATAAAGCTTCGCCTTGCTTCCGACTTCGCCCAAGTCCTCAAGCGATGTACGGGTCGAAAATATCCGGTATCCGACTCCGCCTGCGTCAATTACCGCAAACGATTCGGTCTTGACCGCCAGCTTGCCCTCTATATAATAAAACATAATTCACCTCCGATAACCTGTGTATAAACCTATATTGTGAATATTATACCAAACATGGCGGATTATATCAAGGGGTATTTTTGAAAAAGAATATAGAAGCGCCCTCCGGTTAATACGGCATAGCGCATTTACACAACATTCGCCTCACTTATATGTGTTAAAATAAAGTATCTTATTTATTTTCTGCTATAACACAAAATCAGGCTCATTATAAGCCTGATTTTGTAAGTATTATTCCTATTTCTTCACATACTGAGCAACGAGTTCTTCAAGAAGTTCGTCACGTTCAAGCTTACGGACAAGGCTTCTGGCTCCGTTGTACGACGTGATGTATGACGGGTCGCCCGAAAGAATATAGCCTACAATCTGGTTAATCGGATTGTAGCCCTTTTCGGATAAAGCCTCATAGACCGACATTATTATTGTATGCGGGTCGGGGCGTTCGGCTTCAACCTCAAATTTCATGGTTTGTTGGTTTTCCATTTTCCCACCTTCTTCCATTTATATATTATCTGATTTATTAAGTTATCTGAGTTCTGCGCCTATGTCTTTCAGTCCGGCGAGAATCTTATCCATTACCTTATTAATTTCGCTGTCGGTCAGTGTTCTGTTCGCCGCTCTAAAGGTCAGCGAGTAAGCAACACTCTTTTTGCCTTCTTCGACCTGTTCACCCTCGTACACGTCGAACAGCTTGTAGCTTTCGAGAAAGTCAGTGCGGTTTGCCTCGATGACGCGCTCAATTTCGCGGACGCTGAGGGACTTATCGGTTACTACCGCTATGTCACGTCCCGACGCCGGGAACTTGGGCAGCTCCTTATACTTTCTGTCGAAGGTTGCGTGCTTTAAAATCGTGTTCAGATCGAGCTCTGCGGCATATACCTCCTGAGGAATTTTGAGTTCGTCCAGAACCTCAGGGTGAACCTGACCGATGTGACCGAGGAAATCGGCGCCGAGCTTAACTGACGCGCATCTTCCGGGGTGATATGACGGGTTTTCATTCTCGGTCTCAAAGCTGAAGTCTGTTATACCAAGGCTCTCAAGCAGTCCCTGAACTATTCCCTTGATTGTGAAGAAGTCAACATCACTGCCGTACATACCGAGTGCAACGATTTGCTTTTCTTCGGGCAGATAGCCGTCCAGAACAGGCTTTTCGGGCAGGTAAACGGTTCCTATTTCAAACGCCTTTGCCTCGCTTGCTCTGCGGTTGCTGTTAACCCTCATGGTCTTGAGGATAGACGACAGCATCGACTTACGCATAACGCTGTTTTCCTCGCCGAGCGGGTTAAGAATTTTAACCGTCTCACCCATCGGAACACGCGTCTGCTCAAATTCCTTCGGGTCGATGAATGAATATGTCATTGTCTCATATAAACCATATGATGTGAGTATATCTTTTATTCTGCTCTCGATTTTCTGTTTAAAGTTCTTTCCGCCTGCCATAACACGGCTGTTCATCAGTGTTGTGGGCAGGTTGTCATAGCCGTACAGTCTTGCAACCTCCTCGGCAACGTCAGCCATAGCTTCAACATCGCCTCTGAAGGTCGGAACGATTATCTTTCCGTTCTCGATTTTGAATTCAAGACGGGTCAAGTAATCTGTCATTTCCTCGTCCGTCAGGTCGGTGCCGAGGAACTTGTTAATCTTTTCGGGTTCAAACGGCAGCACCGTGTTTTCCTTTTTCTTCGGATAAACATCGATACATCCGCCGACAACTTCGCCTGCGCCCATATCCTCAATCAGCTCACATGCGCGGTTGATTGCCGCCATACAGTTGTTCGGGTCAAGACCCTTTTCAAACAAGGCGGACGCGTCGGTGCGCATACCGAGTGCCTTTGCGCCGCGGCGGACGAGTGCCGGGTGGAAGTTTGCGCTCTCGAACAAAACGGTAGTTGTGCTGTCGGTCACCTCGGAATTTGCTCCGCCCATTACTCCGGCAACGCCGATTGCACGCTTATCATCGGCAATGGTAATCATGCCAGACTTAAGCTCACGCGGCTGATCGTCAAGAGTTTCAAGAAGCTCGCTTTCATGCGCGTCACGGACGATAATTTTCCTGCCCTCGACATTGTCAAGGTCGTATGCGTGCATCGGCTGACCGTATTCAAGCATGATATAGTTGGTAATATCGACAATATTATTAATGGAGCGAAGTCCGCACGCGGTAAGACGGTGCTGCATCCATTCGGGCGACGGACCGATCTTTACATTCTTTACTACTCTGCCGATATATCTGGGGCAAAGCTCAGGATCGGTTATTTCAACGCTTGCGTAATCGTTTGCGTCCTCGCTGTTGCCGGTTGGCTTAATCTCCGGGATTTTAAATTCACGGTTAAACGTTGCCGCAGATTCACGCGCAAGACCGATTATGCTCATGCAGTCGGGACGGTTCGAGGTAATCTCGAATTCGGCAACGCTCTCGTCAAGGCCGAGTACCTTTGTGATGTCCTCACCTATCGGTGTGCTGTCCGGCAGAATAAGTATTCCGGTAGCTCGCTCTTTGGATATGCCAAGCTCGTCTGTCGAGCACATCATACCCATGCTGACTACGCCGCGGAGCTTGCCCTTTGTAATCTTCACGCCGCCCGGAAGCAGGCTCTTGTGCTTTGCCACGGGAACGACTGCGCCCTCGAATACGTTAGGCGCGCCGGTCACAATCTGTATATCCTCGCCCTCGCCGACATCTACCTGGCATATAACAAGCTTGTCGGCGTCCGGGTGCTTTTCTATCTTTGTTATCTTTCCCACAACAACGTTTTTGAACTCGTCGGCAGGGTTTTCGATCCCCTCAACGATTGAACCGCTCATTGTGAGCTTGTCGGCGTATTCCTTATTTGAAATGCCGTCTGTATTCATGTAATCCTTAAGCCATGAAAGTGGTAAATTCATTTTTAATTCAATCCTTCCAAAAATTTATTTATAGCCTTTCCGCTTTTAAAGATATAGGTGATTCTTCCTTCATCCTCGAGCGTTTTCATCAGTTTGAGATAGGCTTTCCGTTTTTTGCGTCCGTCAAGCAGAACCCATTTGGCAAATTCAAAATCGAATTTTTCCGGGCAGCCCTCGCCCATATCCGGACGTGTTTTCCCTTTATATATTCTGCTACGTTTCCACGTACGATAAAGGCAGGTAAAGCGGTTCACATCAACGAAAATTACTGTGTCAGCCATTTGTATACGTTCTTGCCAGCAAATTCCTCTGTAATTACCGTCAATAATCCATCTGTCTTGTTTTAACACCTCAGCCAGCGCAGCGCGTTTGTTATCCGATGTGTTTTCTACCCAGCCGGGAAGCCAATGCAGTTTGTCCATGTGTGTAGGCTCAATGCCAAGAGCTTCTCCCATACGCATTGCCAATGTGGATTTGCCTGCGCCCGAAAAGCCAATTATCATAACCTTTTCCATTCTAAAACTGCTTCAAAAATCCCAGATCATTTTCATAGAACAGTCTTAGGTCGTCAATGCCGTATCTGAACATTGCAACACGCTCAAGGCCGATACCGAAAGCAAAGCCGGAATACTTGTCCGGGTCGATGCCGCAGTTGGCAAGCACCTTCGGGTGAACCATGCCGCATCCGAGGATTTCTATCCAACCTTCGCCCTTGCATATACGGCAGCCCTCGCCGCCGCAGTTAAAACAGGATATATCAACCTCTGCACTTGGCTCCGTGAACGGGAAGTGGTGCGGTCTGAAACGGACTTTTGTGTCCTCGCCGTACAGCTTCTTGATAAACACCTCAAGCGTTCCCTTAAGGTCTGCCATGGTTATGCCCTCGTCAACAACAAGACCCTCCATTTGATGGAATACGGGCGAGTGAGTTGCGTCAACGGCGTCGCTTCTGTAAACACGGCCGGGGGATATAATACGTACCGGCGGTTTTTGCTTTTCCATTACACGTATCTGAACCGGAGAGGTCTGGGTACGCAGGACGGTGTTCTCGTTTATATAGAATGTGTCCTGAGTGTCGCGGGCAGGGTGATCCGGCGGCAGATTGAGCGCTTCAAAGTTATAGTAATCAAGCTCAACCTCCGGTCCCTCTGCAATAGAAAAGCCCATACCGATAAAGATGTCGTTCATCTCGTCAATGACGGTCGTCATGGGGTGACGCTTGCCTGTATCCGGCACTTTGCCCGGCAGGCCGACATCAACGGTTTCAAGCTCAAGCTTTGCCGCCTTTGCCTTTTTAAGCAGTGAGTCTTTCTTTTCTTCAAGCGCGCTCTCGATGAATGTGCGGACTTCGTTGGCAAGCTTGCCGATTATGGGGCGCTCCTCGCCGGAGAGCTTGCCCATACCTTTCATAACACTTGTGAGCTCGCCCTTTTTACCTAAGAATTTAACTCTCAGATTTTCGAGATCGCTTAAGTCGATTGCGCCCGAGAGTGCCTTCTCGGCATTCTGTTTAATAGCGCTAAGCTGTTCTTTCATATATAAAAACCTCCAAAATATATTAACTATAGTAATAAGTAGAAACTCTATCGAATTATTTTATCACAGACCCCGCCAAATTTCAAGAGTTTTTGTGAGATAAAATACGGATTATACAAATTATAGTTTGACAAACAGTTATTGCAAGCTAAGCTTGCAGCCGGACACCGA
>CAJKEB010000066.1 GCA_905198865.1 uncultured Eubacteriales bacterium | reverse complement strand
TACCGCAGTTTGCATTTCCACCTGAAACAGGTGGAGTCAATTAAACTATAATTTACCATACAACTTACAAACTCAAATATATATTGACAATATACATGTGCGGTGTTAAAATTATAGTACTTATTATACTAAACAGAAACGGAGAATTCAATATATGCCGGAAAATAAAGAAAAAGAAATCAGACCAAAGTATAAATCAAATCTTATTGTGTATCTTGTTATAAGCGGTGTGATTTATATACTATTCAACACTTACAAAACCGTTGCCGACCAGAACGGATATCTGAAAAGTCCCTGGATATGCGGCGTATACTTCTTTGCGGCGCTTATGGTAATGGTTGTTGCGTATTACCGAATCGCACGCAAGGGCGACGCATATATCAAAAAATATCATCATGATTTATATGACAGGTTTTACAACGTGCTTGTTACCGGGAAAAAAGAAATTAAACGTCCGCTGTTCATCGGACTTCAGACAATGACAAACACCGACTATGAGGACGACTACAACTTAAAAGCAATCCGCAAAGAAGCGAAACTCTATATCTGCTCTCTTGCAATAATAATTATTCTGACATTTATTCAGGTTATTTAAAAACGGCTCCGTCTGCAATCAGGCGGAGTCGCTATTCTTTATTATTCATTATTTCAGCAATTTCCGATTGCACTAAAAAGTCTCAGCCAATAATTAAATATGTACGAGGCATTGTGCTTTATCTTTTTCCAGAAGTTTTCCTTGCTCGGCATGACTAAATCAATATCACTGTTGGCAATCAGGTTAAACTCGCCGTATTTTTCGCCGTTGACAAGGACAATTCCGCTGCCGACGCTGTCGCCGACCTTTACCGGGAATGTTATATTCTCGCTTATACTCGTATCTACCCTTACATCATCGCTTTCACCTACCGGGAACACATATGTTTTGTCCGGGCTGACGCCGGTATAACCAAGCAAGCCTCCGGCAACAACGATCTTGTCAATCACTTCATCGGTATGTGTAAGCTCAGTCTGCGTGTATTTTTCAAACATAGCGTTCATGAGATTTGTATGGTCAGCCCAGTCGTTTGGATCGCCGAGCGTAACGCATATAAGTGTCATATCGTCTCTTGTAACCGCTGACACAAGACAGCGTCCGGCCGCCTGTGTATATCCGGTCTTTACTCCTACGCAGCCGTCCAATGTCCCCAGGAGCTTGTTATGATTTGTCAGTTCACGGTTATACTCATGTCCATCCCACGGGACAGACTTCGTTTTTGTTCCGACAATCTCACAAAACTTCGGTATATCCATAGCGTATTTTGTTATCTTTGCAAGCTCCAGCGCTGTTGTGTAATGTGTATCGCTCGGCAGACCGTTGGCATTATCAAAATGAGTATGCTCAAGTCCTAAGTCTGCTGCCGTTTCGTTCATCATCTCAACAAAACGCTCTACGCTGCCTCCGACGTTTTCAGCTATCGCAACCGCAGCGTCATTGCCGGAGACAAGCATGAGACCGTACACCAAATTCTCAAGCGTTATCTTCTCACCCTTTTCAAGATACATACTCGACCCCTCAACCATTGAGGCTGCCTCGCTAACTTCGATTACATCGTCAAGATTACCGTACTTCAGAGCAACAACCGCAGTCATTATTTTTGTCGTACTCGCCATAGGCAACTCCCAGTCTGCGTTTTGATTGTATAAGACCCTGCCGGATTTCTGTTCTATTACAACAGCAGCTTTTGCAGAGGTGCTTATGCTTACCTCCTCCGCCGCTGCCGGCATTGCCGAACCGCATATTAAAACTAATGCTGTTATTACGGCAGTGAGTTTGTTTATTAAATTTTTCATTATATCATCTCCTGTGACCAAAAGGCGCTCTCCTCTACATAATTATATTCTGATAATCTCCGAACTTGACATAAAGATTGTTTGCAATCTGAAATACGGACACAAATAATGTCCGTATTTCAAATTTTATATTAAATTATCTGTGAACCTCGTGCGGTACAGCCGCTTCAAGTATATGCTCATATGCCCAGAAGCCCGGCTGAATATCCGTAAACGGATTCTCTTTCGGAGTATTGCATACAGGGTATCTGTCCAGAATCTTATTCATCATCATTACAACGGACGAACGTATCATATCTTCGTTCGGGTGGAACTCGCCGTTCTCATCGCCGCCGACATATCCGTTTACACGAAGCGCAGCAATATATCCGTCTGCCATATGCCCTTTGCAGTCGGCAAAACCACTCTCACCGCTCGGCTGCAAGCCAAGATAACGGCAGGCAAGAATTGCAAACTCAGCCTTTGACATATTGTCGTCCGGTCTGTAGGTGCCGTAAACGTCACCTGTTATAAACCCGACAGAGTTCAGATACGCAACGTACCTATAGTACCACGCCCACTCCGGAACATCGCTTAAGGTTGTTGTATACTGAGCATTCGGATCAAAGCTGTCGCTCAGCTTTGCAAGCATGGTTGCCGCCTCTGCTCTTGTTATTGTTCCTGACGGACGGAAGGTTCCGTCCTCATATCCGTTTATATACGGCTCATCATCGGTTCTGTCAACATTGCCCTCGGACTTCTTCAGAGTAAGCCCATACTCTGCCGCAATCGCCCTTGCGTCAGCAGCTGCAAGCTTCCGAAGCGCAATATCATTGTTATAGTATATCAGATCCTCATACGAGGTCAGGTAGCAATGGTCAACCGATATTGCGGGAATTCCGGCATAGGCACATTCACGTATCATACCCGAATAATCCGCCATTCGGTCGTCGTCCCACATCAGTCCGGTCATGGAGGGCTTTGTATATACCCCGGCAGATGTATCAATTCCGAGCAAAGCAAGCTCGCTTAAAATCCTGTAACCAAGCTCCGGCTTTGTATATTCCCAAAGTCCTGACGCGCAGACAGAGGCGCCGTGAACAGTCCTGTCGGGAGAAGAGTTGAAGTGAAGGCTGATTACTATATCCGCTCCGACATTTTGGGCATACTCAGTTCTTTCGGCAAAGGTCATGTGGTAATCGGCATATCTGGTAAGATTGACCTGAGCGCCGCTGTACTTCATAAGCTCAAACTTAATATACTGCGCCAGCTTAAAGGTCATGTTCTTCTCCTGAAACTCCAGACCGCCGACCGACGTAGCACCCTGATCCGTACCGCCGTGAGCCGGGTCGATAACAATACTGACAATACTGTTATTATCTGCATATGCTTCAGGCGTATTCCATGCCCCGAGCAGCAGTAACAAAGCCGTCAAAGCTGCCGACAGCCATATCGGATATTTTATTAACCTGCTCATTTATTATCTCCTAATAATCAATTGTACTGCAATTATTCCGTATATTCGTAATCATCGGAATAATCATCACTGTCGTCGTCCCACGGACTGTAGTCGGCATCGACAGCGTCATTTGCTCCGGTATCATATTCGTCTGATTTATTCGTGCCGGAACTCTTTGAGCCTGAGAAAAATTCGCTGACCTTATCGATTGCAACGGGTATTGCGTCAAATATACGGTCATAAATGCTGTTTTCCTCGCTGACAGAAACCATTCTGATAGTGCCGTTTCCAACAACCAAAAAGCCAACAGGTGTAAGCGACAAACCGCCGCCGGTACCGCCGCCGAACAAGTTATTAACCTCACCCCGGTCTGTGCCGTCCGTAAGCTTCTTGTTTCTCGGGAACTCAGAGCCGCCTACTCCAAATCCAAGTGCGACCTTTGATATAGGCATGATAACAGTTCCGTCCGGGGTTGTAATCGGCTGTCCCACAACCGTATTCACGTCAATCATCTCTTTCAATCCTCTGAGAGCCGACGCCATTAATCCTTCAATAGGGTGCTTATCTGACAGTTCTGACATTTTTAACACATTCCTTTCTTCTTATAAATATCTTCTATATTAATTGTTTAATTATATTGCTTTATAATCTGCTGCGTTTTCTCTTTCTCAGCAAGTATGATACTGTGCCGACAATCAATGCGTTCAGCACATGTGCAAGCCTCGTCTTAAACACGGCTCCGACCTCAAAATCGAATACCTTGTTCACATAATCAGGGTCAAGAAACAGTCTAATACCGGTATCGGTCTTAATATACTGCTTAATCAGCGGGGTCAGAGTTCCTGCTCCGGCATACATCGCACCGTAAGCCATTCCTGTCTTGTCCGGCTCGCCGGTGCCGTATCTTATATATATATCAAGCCTGTCAAGCCGTATCTTATATTTCATGTGCCCAAGCACTCTGCCCAGACCGTACTTGTAATCGGCAATTATTCCGGCATACTTTATAATCATGTCGTGTAGCGCCTGAAAGTCAAAAACATAATTTTCGCTGTCCCAAAGATTTTTTAGGTCAGTTTTAAAATCTCCCGTGTCAAACGACCCGAAGAACCGATTTTTCTTTGAATCTGCCTCGTCATCAGCCGCGTCTTCAAGCTCATCCGCTGTTTCGTCAGCCGCTTCTTTTGCTGTTTCTTCTCCTATATCTCCGAGCTTGTCAGACGGTATTTCAAACGTCCGTCTGATAAAGTGCCACATGCTCACGGTCAGTATTGCCCTGCTCTTGTTTGCAGCTGCGTCAAATGTGACGGTTGACCAAAGCACGGCTGTCACAATTAAAACCGCAGCAGCTAAGAGTATTCCGAGAATAATCAAACACCACTTAATTACAATCATCATACCTGCTCATTCCCGTTCAATACCGGATTTTGCTGATTTTCCTGATTTTCCGTATCAATATCATCTATATCAAGCTGTTCCGTTTGGTTAATCTCCTCTGCCGTTTCAATCTGCATCTGTTCATCCTCATCACCAACCGAAAGACTGTCAAACTCCGGCAGGTCGCTGATGCTCTCAATGCCGAAGGTTCGCAAAAACTCATCGGTTGTTCCGAACAGTATCGGTCTGCCGGGCGCGTCCTTAAGCCGTCCTACTTCCTCTATAAACTTGCGTTCAATCAGACGGTTCACAATATAGTCGCAGTTAACGCCGCGGATATGCTCAATCGCAGAACGGGTGACCGGCTGCTTATATGCGATTATGGCAAGAACCTCAATAGCCGCATTGGAAAGCTGCATCTTACGCCTCGGCTGCATGAGCATTGAAACGTAATCGTGATACTCGCCGCGGGTACACATCTGATAAGAATCCTCAAGCCGAATGATGTGAATTCCGCGTTTTTCGTAATTATACGAATCCATCATCTTTTTTATTATTTCCCGTAATGACTTTTTATCCACATCAACTATATCGGCAATTTTCTCAAGCTCCACCGGCTCGCCGGCGGCAAACAAAAGACTTTCAACAATCGCTTGGATTTCCCTGATTTCCATAACTTAATCCTCTATCATATTTAAGTCGAGTTCGGCATTGTCACCCATAGTCACTATCGGGTTGGAAATATCTCCGTCCTCGTCATATTCAACGTTTATTCGGTTCAGCTTTACCATTTCAAGCACCGCGAGAAAGTCCGCAACGGCTTCCGGCTTAGATTTTGAACTGATAAACAGCTCTTTGAAAAACATACGTGTACGGCTTACAAGCTTGTCCCATATACGTTTTACCCTTGCCCTGACCGAGACCTTTTCGTGTCCGACAATACCGCTGAACGAATGCTTTGGCGGCGGAAGGCGGCGTTCAAGCTTCTGGTACGCCTGCTTGTACGCAAGTACAAGATTCTCCGGAGTCAGCCTCGAATAGTTCCATTCCGCAGGCGGACGTTCAATCTTATCCGGCTGCTTGCAAAACATAGTCTCGCCGATATGCTTTCTCTGATTCAGATACTCCGCCGCAGCTTTTGCCTTTTTGTATTCCAAAAGACGTTTCACAAGCTCCTCTCTGGGATCCTCCTCGTCCTCAGGTTCAGGCTTCGGCAGCAGCATCTTTGACTTTATCTGAAGCAAGGTCGCCGCAAGCACTAAAAACTCACTTGATATATCAATATCATATTCCTTCATCTCACGCATAACATCGAAATACTGCTCTACAATGAGTGAAATCGGTATATCGTATATGCTGACCTTATTCTTTCGTATCAGAGTAAGGAGCAGGTCAAGCGGTCCTTCAAAGTCCATTACTTTAAAATTCAAGCTCTGCTCCCTCCCCTCTTTCTCTTACTATTCAAAAAATATACATTCTACAAAAACAGACCGATTATATTACTGTACAGACTTATCATACCGCTCATACATATGCTTAAAAACGTATCAAAAAACGGTAGATTAATCAAAACAATCAATATTATAAACCCAAACCGCTCATACTTCATATAGCCGAAATATAAATTCGTCGGAAGCACCGCCCCGACTACCTTTGAACCGTCAAGCGGCGGTATAGGTATCAGGTTGAATATTCCAAGACCCAGATTCATTATCATCAAATAGTAGCAAATTGTGTAGCCGACAGTTGCCAAGTCAAAGCCCAAGCCCTGACTGCTGAACTTAATATCGCCGACCAAAGTCATAATAACCATAGCAATAAAGGCTATTATAAAATTCATAAACGGTCCTGCAAGCGAGGTTAAAACCATTCCGCCCTTTTGGTTCCTGAAGTTGTACGGGTTAACCGGCACAGGCTTCGCCCAGCCGAACCCAAAAAGAAACAGACAGAGCGCGCCTATGGGGTCAAGATGATCGATAGGATTGAGGCTGAGCCTGCCGCTGCTCTTAGCGGTTTTATCGCCCATTGCATACGCCGCAAGCCCATGCCCGAACTCGTGCAGGGTCAGTGACAGCAGTACACAAAATACACTAATCAAAACATACAGCAGCTTCTCTGTCCATGTTCCGCCGCTGCGTAAAATAGTACTCAGCATATAAAATTTCCTTTCGGTATTATTCCACTTTTACAAAGTGCGATTTAATATGATATACGTTTTGCATAATGAGTGCCTTACGTTTCAAAAGCGAAAAACTTAGGTATGTTATTGACTTTACCTAATTTGTCAATAACACTTGGTTTAGTGCATACGCAATCGAAGATTGCGGTCACAGGTCACAGGTCACAGGTCACAGGTCACAGGTCACAGATCACAGGTCACAGATCACAGGTCGTTCACTATCAAATCATCATATGATTCACGCTTAACAACAAGCTTCGGCTTTCCGCCGCTTACCATAACAATAGGCGGTCTCGGAATTCTGTTATAGTTGCTCGCCATCGAGTAGTTATACGCGCCTGTCGCAAGAACAGCAATCAGGTCGCCGACCTTTGTCTCAGGCAGCTTTGCGTCTTTAATAAGAATGTCTCCCGATTCACAGCACTTTCCGGCGATTGTAGCAGTCATAGTATTTTCCGCAAGCGGATCGTGAACCTTAACGGCTTCATACTCGCTTTCATAGAGGATATATCTCGGATTGTCGCCCATTCCGCCGTCAACCGAAATGTATGTTCTGATGTTCGGGATTTCCTTAACCGCACCGACTCTGTAAACAGTGAGACCCGCTTCGGCAACCAATGAACGTCCCGGCTCCATAACTATGAACGGCAGCTCAATTCCTCTCTCCTCGCTTATGCCTCGTACAACCTTTGACACTGCCTGAATGTACTTATCATAATCAATCGGAGTATCCTGCTGTGTGTACTTAATGCCATAACCGCCGCCGAGATTGAGTTCTTTAATCTTTATGCCGTATTTGTCTCTCATATCACCGATAAAGTTCATCATCTTTTCCGCCGCAAGCTCAAACGGAGCAAGCTCGAAAATCTGTGAGCCTATATGGCAGTGAACGCCGACAACCTCAACGTTTTCCATATCGCTTGCAGTTTTGACAATCTCCTCTGCCTCGCCTGTCTCAAGCGCAACGCCGAACTTGGAGTCAATCTGACCGGTTTGAACAAAGCTGTGAGTGTGCGCGTCAATGCCGGGCTTTATTCTGAACATAATATCAGCCTTTTTACCAAGCTGACCCGCCATATCGTTGAGCGTTTCAAGCTCAAAAACATTATCCACAACTATTCTGCCGACACCGTTTGTAAGAGCCATCTTAAGCTCGTCCGCAGTTTTATTGTTGCCATGGAAGTAAATCTTTTCAGCAGGAAATCCGGCCTTTAAAGCGGTATACAGCTCGCCGCCGGACACAACGTCAACACCCATGCCTTCTTCCTTAGCTACTTTATATATATACTTGCACGATAATGCCTTGCTTGCATAGAGCACAAGACCGTTACCGTCATAATAGTGCTCCATAGCCTTGTTATAAGTACGGCAGTTTTCACGTATTTTATCTTCATCCATTATATATGCCGGCGTGCCGAATTCCTTGGCAATTTCAGCCACATCACAGCCGCCGATACACAAGTTTTTCTCATCATTAACGCTTAGACAGCTCATTACAAATTCCATTTTATACCTCCATTATTTCAAATAAATCAAATTTTAGTTATAATCCGACTAATAATCTATCTTGTAATATTATCACAAAGGCCGCATTTTGTCAACACAGAGATTGCAGCTGCACAAAATCCTGCAAAAAATTTCAAAAAAAGTCTTGACACAGATTTCTTTGTATGCTATACTAACAGAGTTGCTGAACTGATTGGCTTAGCAAATAAAAGAATAGTTTATCGAGGTGTGGCTCAGTTTGGTAGAGCACTACGTTCGGGACGTAGGGGCCGCAGGTTCAAATCCTGTCACCTCGACCATTTCCACGACAGCCGAAAATACGCAGAAACAACGTATTTTCGGCTTTTTCTTTACCTTTTTCACTTCGGCGGATTTGGATAAAATCAGGCAGTTTTCGCTATAAATGTCAGTCAAATGTCAGTCAAAATTAAGAACTAAAATATCTCCCAAAAAGCAAAGGCGGAGCCGAAGCCCCGCCTTTAATATTATTCCCCATATATACCGGCTCTGTCCTCGCGGACTATACACTTCAGATCTGTTTCGG
>CAJKEB010000065.1 GCA_905198865.1 uncultured Eubacteriales bacterium | reverse complement strand
ATAACACGCCTAAGATGTGTTGTGAAAAGCGGAACTGGGCTAGGCTTTATTAAGTTAAACTATAGTTTAACTAATATCTCCCCAATATTTCCAAAAAATATCCTTTACATAAATTTCAAAATATGTTATAATAGTTTTGCAACATATCCGGTATATTTTATTCAGCTTCGGTGTACGTTATAGTTAAAAACGTATGCTTTGATTGTCATGCCGAAGCTGGCTGGATATGTTGCAGTATCAGATCTTAGCTGCGTTTTTGGTGCGTGGCTTCGGCTACGCACTTTTTTAATTATTGGGGTTATTGAGAAAGGGGGTATCGTATGTGTAGCCTCAAAATAAAAAACAGGGAGCAGTGATTCTCCGCAAAAGATTCCACTGCTCCCGCCAACGGCGCTGCTGCTTGAAAAACAAAAGCGCAAAAACATTATATCACTTGTGTATAAAATTTTCAAGCAGCTGCCGAAAATTATTTTGCTGAAAGGAAAATTCTTATGACCACAAGAGAATTTAAAAAAAGTAAGTTTATAACAGTAAAAAATGCTCTTACAAAAGATACGGAATATGACTCATCTTCTAAGATTTACAGAATTACACTGACCGTCAATCAATATAGATATGTATTAAAAGTCCAGTTTGCAGATAATGACAGAATACTTATTTGGGAAGCAGTTGAAATAAGTCAGAAGAACGAAGGAAGCGGAAACTATACAGTGATTACTGACAGCAGGATTCTTTCGTCGATACTCAATATTCTGCTATGGCAGAAAGTGCCGGCTTTTCAAATATGACTGCGGTTTTCAATCGCACACAAGCCATACTAAGTATTTATGTAAAAGAACTAAAGTCAATAACACACTGAAGGGACGGCTGATAGCCGCCCCTTTTAATTAATCTTAAAATACTCGGCTGAAGCCGCCTTGTCCTTTTCGAGCTGAGCCTTTAAGTCGTCAATACTTTCAAACTTTTCAATCGGTCTTAAGTAGTGATGAAATTCAATCTCTATTTCCTTGCCGTATGCGTCACCGTCAAAGCCGAGCATATATGTTTCAATACATGGCTTGTTTGTTCCGACAGTCGGCTTTCCTCCTACATTTGTTATGGACGGATACCACTTTCCGTCCACCTTTGCACGTGAAATATAAACACCGAACTTCGGCACAACATGGAAATCGGGCAGCTGAATATTCGCTGTCGGAAAGCCGATCGTATGACCGAGCTGTTCGCCGTGTTCGATTTTTCTTGTGACCGAAAACGTTCTGCCGAGATACTTGGCAGCTTCTTCCATTTCACCTGACGCTATCAGATGTCGCAAAAGTGTGCTTGATACCGGCTTATCAAGAGACTTGCACTCGGCAATATTTACTTTTATTCCATACTCACCGCAAAGCTGCTTAAGCTTCTCCGTATCTCCCAGACCCTTATATCCAAAGTGATAGTTAAACCCCGCACACACATACTTTGCGTCGAACTTTTCAACAAGATAATTCTTCACAAAATCGGTGTACGGCATTTTCATATATTCCTCCGTAAACCTTTCGGCAATGGCAATATCGACGCCGTGTTCCATAAGTATATGTAAACGCTTTTTGAACAGGTTTACATTTTTAATATCGGTATGCGTGAGAACTCCTTTAGGAATATTGCGGAACATATACACTGCGGACTTAAGTCCGTTTTCGCGTGCGTACTTTACCACATTATCAATGATTTCAAGATGTCCCAAATGCATGGCGTCAAACACTCCGAGAGCAACCGCAGTGTTCTTAAGTCTTAAATTATCCAAATCATGTCTGCCGAACAATTCGTCCTGAGCATAGTATTCCATAGAAAACTTAACCCCCTTATCGTGCAAATCTCTTCGATAGGTTCACATTCTCTTAAAACCAACAAAATTCCAATATATTATTACGCAAAAAACTTTTCACTTAAGGCAAAGCTTTTATATCACATATAAAACGTCTTTAATATCTTGAGACGTCCGTTTTCACACCTCGAAATCGTCAAAAACTTGCCGTTTGAGTCATATACCCGGTACACAAGTCCATCAACTGCATTTTTCGGCGCCCTGACCTTCACGCCGTTGCAAATCATGAATGCCGCCTTATCATGAACGGTCAGCTTTTCATAATCGTAAAATATTTCGTCAACCGGGACTAAAAACGACAAATCCCCGCAGGCGAACATTTCTTCAATTTTTTCAAGCGTATACGAAGCCGATATATCAAATCTGCCGCTTTTTGTACGCACAAGACCTGACATATGCCCGAAGCACTTAAGGTCCTCGCCTATATCATTTGAAAGCGTTCGGATATACGTACCCTTTGAACAATCAACAATCATTTCAAAGCTGTTGTTTTCAAGGTCAAACCCGGTTATACTTATATTGCTGATATGTATACGCCGCGGCGGTCTTTCAACCGTCTTATTCTCTCTCGCAAGCTCATAGAGCTTCTTGCCTCCGATTTTTATAGCGGAATACATCGGCGGTATCTGGTCAATATCACCGATGAACTTCTTAACAGAATTTTCAATATCTTCTTTTGTCACGTTAACTTCCGCAGATTTTATTACTTTTCCGGAGCTGTCCTGAGTATCGGTCGCGCTGCCGAGAGTAACTCTTGCCCTGTACTGCTTATCGGACGCGGTGAGCATATCAGCTGTCTTTGTGGCACGCCCTACGCAAATGGGCAGAACTCCCTCAGCGTCAGGGTCCAAAGTCCCAGTATGTCCAACCTTTTTTATACCCAAAATACGGCGTATCTTATTCACTACGTCATGAGATGTCAAGCCCTTCGGCTTATATACGTTTATTATTCCGCTTAATTCTATCATATAACTTTTTCCAATTCCTCAATCACTTGCAAAACTACCTCATCAATGGTTTTGCCCTTTGCACTGTAGCCGCTGGCACGCTCGTGACCACCTCCGCCAAGCTGCATCGCAACATTAGCAACGTTGACGTATCTGTTTGAACGCAGACTGACCTTATACTCATTTTCGCCACGGTTTCTGATAAATACACCGACTTCAACGCCGACAATGCTGTTCGGAATATTGACAATACCGACAGCTTCGGCTTCACTTATATCTGCGGATTTATAATCCTCACTTGACAAGAACAGCACCGCCGCCTTGCCGCCGCAGTAAAATTTCAGCTTGTCAAGGGCAATCTTAAGCAGAGAATAGTATTCCTTTGACTTGGTTTCAAACAAAATCTTAGAAATCTCACTGAAGTTAAGTCCCGTATCAATCAGGTCTGCCGCTGCTCTTAAGGTATCTCCGGTTATGCAGGAATACCTGAAGTTTCCGGTGTCTGTCACAAGCCCGATATACATGTTGTTTGCAATATCTTTGGTTATCTCTGCTCCAAGCTCCTCTGCCAGACGCACAATAAGCTCACAGGTCGAGGAAATATCCTCGACAACTGTAAGTTTAGCATATTCTTCATGCGTTTCATGATGGTCTATCGCTATTGTATTATCATGGCTCAAAAACACCTTCTCATATCTTCCGAGACGCTCTGAATCTCCGCTGTCCAAAGCGATAAACAAGTCGCAGTCCTCAATTTTAAGGTCTGAGCTGCCGCCCTTTATCATGAGAGACTCAGCCGGCACATCAGGATTTTCCTGTAAGAACACCTCGGCGTTCTTACCGATCTGGGCGAGAATAAGCTTAAGTCCGTATGAGCTGCCCATTGCGTCGCCGTCCGGACTGGAATGTGAAAATATAGCTATGTTGTCCGCATTTTTGATAACCGGTATCAGCTTTTCAAACATAAAATATCGCCTCCCATAATGTGTCTTAAACTCAAAACATGAAATTATAAATCTTTCAGAAGCTGCTCAATATGCGCACCGTATTCGATACTGTCATCTTCCACGAAAGTAAACTCCGGAGTGTTTCGCAGATTTAATCTGCGGCTGATTTCCTTTCTGATATATCCGCCCGCACTCTTTAAAGCGTTGAATGCGTCTTTCTTTGTCTTTTCGTCACCCATAACACTGATATTTGCTTTTGCAAATTTCAAATCCTTTGTCACCCTGACATTTACTACCGAAACCATACTCGGAAGCCTTGGGTCTTTAAGCTCACGGATAACTGCCGCAAGCTCTCGCTTAACTTCTTCGGAAACTCTGTCAGTTCTGCTGTAATTCGCCATTATTTCTCTAACCTCCCGAATATTCCTCTCCGCCGTTTTCGGCCGCTCAGCAGCCGAGGCTTGACATTGATTCTTACGGCTTTAACGAAAACCGCTTGGCTTTATCATACTTCAACCTGCGCCATAATATACGCTTCGATTACATCGCCGTCCTTGATGTCATTGTAATTATTTATGCTAAGTCCGCACTCGTATCCTGCGTTAACCTCCTTGACATCGTCCTTAAACCTCTTGAGCGAACCAAGCTCGCCCTCGTGAATAACAATACCGTCGCGCACAACACGAACAAGGCTGTCGCGTCTGATCTTACCGTCTGTTACGTATGCGCCGCCGATAGTTCCTATTCCCGAAACCTTAAACGTAGTTCTGATTTCAACATGACCTGTGATTTCCTCACGGAATGTAGGCTCAAGCATACCCTTCATAGCCTTTTCGATGTCCTCTATTGCGTCATAGATAACTCTGTACATACGCAAATCAACATCAGCGGCTTCAGCTGCGTCGCTTGCTCCATGCGTGGGACGAACGTTAAAGCCGACAATAATCGCATTGGACGCGCTTGCAAGCATTACGTCCGACTCATTAATTGCACCAACTGCACCGTGTATAACGTTAACTCTGACTTCTTCATTGGAAATACGCTCAAGCGACTGCTTAACCGCCTCAACACTTCCCTGAACGTCCGCCTTAACGACAATATTCAAATCCTTCATCTTTCCGGCTTCAATCTGTTCAAACAAATTATCAAGTGAAATTGCGGTAGCCGACTTCTGACGCTCCTGCTTTTCCTTGAACTTTCTGTTTTCAACAACGGCACGGGCGCGGCGTTCATCCTCAACAACATAGAACTCGTCACCGCCCTCAGGCACCTCTGAAAGACCAAGAATTTCAACCGGAATTGACGGACCTGCCTTTTTGACCGACTTGCCCTTATCATTATTCATTGCACGGACTCTGCCGACTGCTACACCTGCAACAACTATATCACCGACATGCAGAGTACCGTTCTGCACCAATACTGTTGCCACGCTTCCACGGCCCTTGTCAAGCTGTGATTCAATGACAGTACCTTTTGCTTTTCTGTCGGGATTTGCCTTGAGTTCCTTCATTTCTGCAACAAGCAGAACCATTTCAAGAAGCTCCTTGATATTCTGGTTCTTCTTTGCCGAAACCTCAACGCAAATCGTATCGCCGCCCCATTCTTCGGGAACAAGACCGTACTCCATAAGCTCCTGCTTAACCTTGTCGGGATTTGCGCCGTCCTTATCTATTTTGTTTATTGCAACGATTATTGATACATTCGCCGCCTTGGCATGGTTAATCGCCTCAACGGTCTGAGGCATGATACCATCGTCAGCCGCAACAACCAGAATTGCAATATCCGTAACAAGCGCACCTCTCGCACGCATCGCCGTAAACGCCTCATGACCCGGAGTATCAAGGAATGTAATCTTCTTGTCGCCGACGCGTACGCGGTGAGCGCCGATATGCTGAGTTATACCGCCGAACTCGCCCTCCGTCACATTTGTATGACGGATGGCGTCCAGAAGCGAGGTCTTACCATGGTCAACGTGACCCATAACAACTACGACAGGCGAACGCGGCTTAAGCTGTTCAGGCGTGTCTTCGAAGTCATCAAACAGTTTCTCCTCTTCTGTCAAAATTATTTCCTTTTCATATGTTCCGCCCATTTCTTCGACAATCAAAGAAGCGGTATCAAAGTCAAGCGTCTCGTTCACGGTTGCCATAATACCCAAAAGCATGAGCTTCTTGATTACCTCAGCCGGCGACTTCTTCATGCGTGACGCAAGCTCTCCGACAGTGATTTCGTTCGGAATAAGAACATGCAGCGGTTCTTCTTTCTTCTCTTTCTTTTCAGCCTGCTTCTTTGACGGATCAGGCTTACGCTTCTTGCCGCTGTGCTGCGGCTTCTGCTTTTGCTGCTGCTGTTTTTTCTTTCCGCCGATTTTCTGCTTCTTGTCTCCCTGCTTTACATTGTCAGGAATAAGCTCCTCAATTTTCTCATCGTCAATACGGTCAAGGTCAACATTATTAACTCTCGTATCTACGGTGCGAAGCTTTCGTCCCACCTCAATCTCGGTTACAGGCTCATAGTTCTCCTGCTCCTTCGGCTCATCGTTTACTTTATCCGCCTTAACTGTTTCTTCTTCCTTCTTATCGAATATCGAAAAATCCTTTGCCTGATTTTTTTGGGTATAATATTCAAAAATTACGTCAAGCTCCTGTTCCGAAAGCGCACTCATATGATTTTTTGTTGAAACGCCATATTCGTGCAGAACACCTACTATATTCTTACTCGGGAACCCGAATAACTTTGACAGCTCATATGCTCGTATTTTTTCCATTTATTTATCAACCCTTTCTGCTAATTTTACTATTCCGTCCGCAAATCCTTTGTCACATACTGCCGCAACTACCGCAAATTCACGTCCGATTATTCTTCCGAATTCGTATCTGTCGATATCAAGCATAATTATCGGCAGTTTATGATATTCGCTCATATTCATATATTTCTTTTTAGTGTTATCCGACGCGTCACTTGAAACGAGAATGAGAAAAGACTTATGCTTACGCGACATCTCTGAAGCTCTTCCGTCACCTGCCGCAAGCTTTCCCGCTTTCATAGCAAGTCCGATAAGCCCGGCTATTTTACTGTTTGCTTTGCAGCTCATTCACGCTCACCTCTTCTATGAACCTTGTGTACATCTCAGGGTCTACGCTGCGCTTTAACACTCTCTCAAACACACGTTTTTTCTTTATTTCGCCCAAACATTCAGGACAAAGATAAAATCCGCGGCACTGCTGCTTTCCCGTTCTGTCGGCAACAATTTCATTATCCCTTGAAACCGCTCGGACAAGCTCGCTTTTATCACGTCTTTGTCTGCAAACCATACACATTCTGATAGGCATATCTTCACACCTCTCGGCTCTGACTTTTTTAGTCTTCACTATTTGCGGAAATTTCGCCGCTGAGGATTTTTCTGACTTCGTCTTCCATATCCTCCTCGGTCAGATTCTCACCGTCAACTCCCGCAAAAATGTTATTTTCATCTGTGTCTTTTTCAGCGTTTTTCTTATTTTGGTTCGATTTAACCATACCGTCTATTTCATCATCGGGAATAGACGACAAATCAATCTTCCAGCCGGTCAGTCTTGCAGCAAGTCTTACATTCTGACCCTCTCTGCCGATTGCGAGTGACAGCTGGCTCTCAGGCACCACTACCTTGCACATCTTATCGTCCTCAAAAACCTCAATCGAAACAACGTCAGCCGGACTGAGTGCGTTTGAAACGTACTCGGCAGGGTCATCGCTGTACTTGATTATATCAATCTTTTCGCCTCTGAGCTCGTTAATAACATTCTGAACCCTGAGTCCCTTAGGTCCGATACAGGTACCTACCGGGTCGACAGCCTCCATTGTTGAAGCGACTGCAATCTTTGACCTGGAGCCTGCCTCACGGGAAATTCCCTTGAATTCGATTACACCCTGAGAAATTTCGGGAACTTCAAGCTCAAACAGGCACTTTACAAGTCCCGGATGCGAACGTGATACGACCAAATGTACACCCTTAATACTGTCCGCAACCTCTACAACAAATACCTTGTATCTCTCTCCAACCTTGTAGTTATCCTGCTTAACCTGCTCGTTAGGCATAAGTACAGATTCAGCGCCGTCAATCTCAAGCATAACATTTCTGCGCTCGATTTTTCTGACAATCGCACCTGCAATGCTGTTTTCACGGTCGCTGTATTCGTCCACCATCTTTTCACGCTCTGCTTCTCGTATTCTCTGGAATACCACCTGACGCGCCGTCTGTGCTGCAATTCTGCCGAACGACGACGGAGTGACCTCCTTTTCAACTATGTCGCCGATTTCATAATCGCCCTTTATCTCACGGGCATCGTCAAGAGAAATTTCCTTCTCTCTGTCCTCAACAAAATCTACAACTGTTTTTCTGGCAAAAATTCTTATATCGCCGTCATCGCCGAACTTAACATTTATATCCTGGACCGCCCCAAAATTCTTTTTGTACGCTGAAATCAAAGCGCTTTCAAGCGCGTCCAGAATTATGTCCTTGCTTATGCCCTTCTCTTCTTCTATTTCATCCAATAAGTTAAACAACTCTGCACTCATTTTTCTAAAAAACTCCTTTCAGTATATCAAAACTCAAAATGTACATTTATTACAGTAGTCTGCTTGAGCGGTATTTTAACTTCCTCACCGCCGGATAAAAGCACAACATTGTCGTCCCCGTCAAGTCCGACAAGCTCGCCGACAACAGTCTTTAAGCCGTCAATCGCCTTGTAAAGACCGACGTCAACCGTCTCACCTTTGTTTAATTCAAAATGCTCTCTGCGTCTTATTTTGCGTTCTATCCCAGGAGACGAAACCTCCAGATAATAGTTCTCGGAAATTGGATCCGACTTGTCAAAAACTTCACTGAAAGCTCTTGAGAACTGCTCGCACTCATCAATACTTATTCCGCCCTCCGGCTTATCTAAGAATATCCGCAAGAATCTCGCTCCGCCCTCCTTAACATACTCAACGTCATAGACGAAAAAGCCGAGCTCCTCTGCAACGGGTACGGCAGTATCGTATACCGCACTTTCAATCCTTGAAAAATTCATATTTGACGCCAAAAACATCCCTTCCTTCTGAAAAAATCATATCTTAATACGGCGCTGTTGTGTTCCTGCCGGCTAAGACTGCAACGGACTAATGAAAAGAGTGAGGTTTCCCTCACTCTTATGCCCAATATTCATCATCAAAATTATAATATCACTCTGCATACGATTTGTCAAGGGTTTTTCAGGAAAAAACTTTAAATTATTATAACCTAAATTACAGCTTAATCTTATGATTTGCTGCGGGATAATTTAGCAAGCTCTTCCTGAAATGTTTCTATATCCTTAAAGTGCTTGTACACCGAGGCAAACCTTACATATGCAACTTCATCTATTTCGCGGAGCCTGTCCATTACCATCTCGCCTATTTCTTCACTTGAAACCTCACGCTGCAGCGAGTTATGCAGGCTGCTTTCGATTTCGTCAATCAGAGCGTCAATGGTCTGGAGCGGAACGGGTCGGCTTGCGCAGGCGTTCAATATTCCGCGCTCAAGCTTGTCACGGTCAAAGCTCTGTCTTGACTTGTCCTTCTTTACAACAATTATCGGTACGTTCTCTATCTTCTCGTAAGTCGTAAAACGCTTTTTGCAGCTTAAACATTCTCTTCTGCGTCTGATAGCAGTTCCGTCGTCGGTCGAACGTGAGTCCACCACCTTGCTCTCAGTATTTCCGCAATACATACAGCGCATAAATCTTCCCCCTGTCGACATATTATATAATTATATTAACACAATACCCCCCCGCCGTCAACTTTTATTTCTGTAAAATTATAGTTTATCGGGGAGTTATTGCAAGCTAAGCTTGCAGCCGGAGACCGAC
>CAJKEB010000064.1 GCA_905198865.1 uncultured Eubacteriales bacterium | reverse complement strand
CATTTATCAGAAAGTGAGTGATACCCATGAAATACAAAATCGAGAAAAACACCGTGCAGGAGACGCTGATCATTCCGCTGTATGCGCGGAAGGTCTGCTCAGAGTTGTATCCGAATCTTTATCGGGATGAAACGGCGGTGCAGCTGATCGGCGAGATCGACTATGACTTTTCAGATGCCGATAAGAACGCCCGCAGTTTGATGCAGCGCTTCGGCTCACTGGAAGTCGCCATGCGGCAGAACGATCTGGCGTGGGAAGTAAGGGACTATCTGAGGACTCATCCCAATGCGGCGGTGGTCAACCTCGGCTGCGGGCTGGACAGCACCGGGAGAAGCTGCGATAACGGCAGCTGCAAAATTTACAATCTGGACTTTCCCGATGTGATCGCCGTGCGCAATGAACTGCTGCCCGCCGGAAAGCGGGAGGAAAGCATCCCTTGTGATTTGAACAATACCAAGTGGTTTAAGGAAATTGATGCCTCCGGCGGCGCGGTGTTCTTTGCCTCCGGCGTGTTTTACTACTTTTTGACCGAACAGATCAAGGCTTTGGTTCAAAAAATGGCAGACGCTTTTCCCGGCGGCGTGCTGGTATTTGACGCAGCGAACCGGACAGCGGTAAAGATGATTGCCAAGACATGGCTCAAGAGCGCGAAGATCCAGGATGTGGGCGCGTATTTTGCGGTTTCGAACGCAAAAAGCGAGCTTTCCCTGTGGGACAGCCGTTTGCAGGTCACGAGTCGGGGCTATATGCTGGGCTACAACGATCTCCGCGACCCATCCGTCAGCGGCTTTTTCCGTTTTCTCGCAAAGGTCGGCGACGGCATGATGAAAATGCAGATCGTGAAGATCAACTTTTGAAAGAGGCGTTTTGAATGAAACACATCCACTTTGATGTTGAAAGCGATGGCTTTTATGGCGCGTATTGGGCATGCAAGGACGGCTCGGACTGCGCCGTCATCGCCATGATCGGCGACGACCCAGAGGATTATATGGCGCGCTCTGCGGTGAAGTGGCTACTTCGCCTCGGCGTGAACGTATTGACCATGTCGCCCGGAAAAAAGGACTACGGTCATCACAACTATCCGCTTGAATGCATTGAAAAAGCGATTGCATGGCTCAAATTACACGGCAACGAAAAAATAGGCATTGCGGGAGCCTCAACGACAGGTACCCTCGCCCTGACGGCGGCTTCGCTATTTGATGATATCTCTCTGACTATCGCAATGACCCCCAGCGACTTTGTGTGGCAGGGGTTCATGCAGGGCAAAAAGGATGGCTGCAAGGAATGGCCAATCGAGGGAGAATCACTCTTTTCTTACAAGGGAAAGCCCTTGCCATACATGCCGTTTTGCTATCAGCACCCTGACTATTGGCGCATAATCTCGGAGGAGTCCAAACGCACCGGCAATATGATTGCCTCCCGCAAGCTGTTTGACGACTCTGAAGCGGCGCACCCGATTACCGAGGAGGAATTCATAAAGGTCGAGAATATCCGCGGCAAGCTGTTTCTTGTCGGCGCAGAGGACGACGCACTTTGGGACACCGCAAAATATATCCGCCGCATGGAAAAACGCCTTGCGGAGAAACCGCACTCCTGCGAAGTCGAGGCGGTCGTATATGAGCACGGCACGCATTTTGTTTTCCCCGACGGTATGCTCAAGACCATGCTTCCCGTCGGCTCGGCACTGTTTGTCAAGCTGGCGTTCAGCGCTGCGAAGAAATATCCCAGGGAGTGTAAAACGGCTCGCATTGACATTGACCGCCGCATGACCCGCGTGATATGCGATTGGAGGGACAAAAAGTGACTTATTTTGGAATGCCATTCAGCATGTGGTTATTGTTTGCAGGCTCATTCCAAAAGCAGCTGACGGCTGTGTTTGGTTATGATTCCGATACAGCAAAAGGTATCGCAAAAAATGCAAAACCAAAATACAAAGCAATTATCTCAGACCTGCCGGAATTTGAAAAAGCGGATCGCTTCAAGATGAACATCGTCAACTGTGCGATGCTCGGGGCGTTCATTCTTTCCATGCCTGAGCGCCCGGACGTGGAACGACTGGCGGAGTATTATGCGAATGCCATGATGACAAAGCCGATGAAGTGGTTCTGTCACAAGAGCGGAAAGAGTAAATTTACCGAAAAGGACATTGCCGGCATGAAGGCCACCTCCGCGCTGAAGGCTGCCGACCGCAACCCATATTCGTGGAACATGGAGTTTTACGAATACCCGGACGGCAGCGGCTACGAGGGTCGATTCACCAAATGCGGCATCTGCGTGCTGATGAAAGAACTGGGGCTATACGACCTGACTCCCTCCCTGTGCTATCTGGACTACACCATGAGCGAAGCAGGCGGCACCACCAATTTTGTGCGTGAATACACCCTTGCTTCCGGCGGGCCGTATTGCGATTGCGGCTATAAGAAAAAGCAGTTATAACACATTTTACACGCTGAAATATCCACCCGCTATGCGGGTGGATATTTATTCTATGCATATAAGTTTATATAGTCCAATTTTGTGAGGCGGTTTGAAGTTCAACCATATGCCTAAACAATCCGTTTTTATTCACAAGTTCATTCGGAGTGCCGGATTCTGCAACAGTACCGTTTGCAAGCACGATAACTTTATCGGCATTTTCAACCGTTCTCATTCGGTGCGCTATGACAAGAACGGTTTTGTTTTTGATAAGCCGTGACAATGCCGTTTGAATAAGCGTTTCGTTTTCAACATCAAGAGAAGCTGTTGCTTCATCAAGGAGAACGATAGGCGCATTTTTCAAAAATGCACGGGCAATAGATATCCTTTGGCGTTCTCCTCCCGAAAGATTGCAGCCGTTTTCACCGATTTCCGTATGGTAACCGTTGGGCATCTTATTTGCAAATTCATCGCAGTTTGCAAGTTTTGCAGCAAAAAGCACTTCTTCATCGGTTGCGCCCTTTTTTCCAAGGCGGATATTTTCCATAATCGAAGTGTTAAAAAGTGTAACATCCTGAAAAACAATTGAATAAAGGCTCAACAGGGTTTCGGGTTCAATTTGTGAAATATCCATACCGCCAACTGTAATTGTTCCGCTTGAAGCGTCCCAAAATCTTGCGGCAAGCCTTGAAACCGTGGTTTTGCCGCCGCCTGACGGACCAACCAAAGCGGTGATTTCTCCCTGCCTTGCGGCAAAACTTACATTATTGAGCACCTTGTTATCGTCATTGTACGCAAAACTTACATTGTTGAATACAACATCGTATCCGTTGTTGTTGATTTTTGTATCGCCCGATTGAACCTCATGGTCCAAAATTTCATTCATTCTGGCAACATTTGTCTTTGTGCTGATGATTGCGGCAAGATTTATTAGTGCGGCTTGCATAGGGTCATAAAGACGGGAAACAAGAAGCAAAAATACAAAGAATGTAAGTACATCAAGCTCACCTTTTACTAGTAACAACGAGCCGACGAGTGCGGTTGTTGCAATACCGAGTTTGAGCACCATCTGAGCACTTGACACAAAAATCGCTGTACCGAATTCGCTTTTAAGTGCTCTGCTTTCTACCTTTTCAATCTTTTTGTCAAGTGTTGCAAGGTATCTATCCTCGGCGTTGTTTGATTTTAAATCTGCAACGGTGTCTATGCATTCCTGAATACCGTTTGCACAGTCTATTTTTGCCTTCATTGATTTTTGACCGAGCTTTTCCTGAACCTTAGCCGATGAACCGACTATGATAAACGCAACCGGAAGCACCCAAAGAGAAGCAAGTGCCATTTTAAAATTGAAAAAGAAAAGGCTGATTGCGATGATAACCGTTGAAATAAGCGAACCTGCAAACGGTGGAATGAAGTGCGAAAACGCTGTTTCAAGATAAGTACAGTCCGCCATAATCGTACTTGTCAAATCCGCCAAATCCTTTTTTGCAAAAAAAGAAAGCGGAATTTTACGCAACTTTTCGGCAAGAGCAAGTCTTCTTGTTCCTGTTTCAACATAAGTCGCAAGGAATGTTGAATTATATTGCCAAAGCGTTATACAAAAAATGACAAACAAACATATAATCGCTCCGCCGACAAAGAAAGTCGTATTGTTTCTTACATTTCCGTTCAATAATGCCTTAACAAATAAATATAACAAGGTTACAGGAAACATAAATGAAATGTTTTGTAAGGTGCAAGCAACAACACCCTTTATTAAATCTTTTGCACCCTGTCTTGAAAGTGCGTATTTGTGCATAAGTTTTTCAATCATTTCAGTTCCTCCTTTGCCACCTTCCATTTAACCGATGTGAGATAATTTTCAAGCATTGTTGCAAACACACCGTTTTGCTTGCAGAGTTCTCCCGATTCACCTTGTTCAATCAACCTACCGTCCTTAAAAACATATATGCAATTCGCATTTTGAACGGTTGAAAGTCGGTGAGCAATCATAATAACGGTTTTGCTTTTTGAAAGCTCATTGAGCGCCTTTTGAATTTTAACCTCGTTGTCAGGATCCGCAAAAGCGGTTGCTTCGTCAAGAATAACAATCGGTGCATTTTTAAGAATCGCCCTCGCAATGGCTATTCTCTGTGCCTCACCGCCTGAAAGGTAAACACCGTTTGAACCGATAACGGTATCAACTCCGCTGTCAAACTTCTCGATAATATCCATACATTGAGCTTTTTCGAGTGCCGACATAACCTCATCCAAATCCGCATCCGGCTTTGCAAGGCGAATATTGTCAAATATACTGCCTGTGATTAGCTTGCTGTCCTGGAACACATACGATACGGCGTTTGTCAGATCCTCTTTTGCGATATTTTTAACATTAACTCCGCCTACAAGCACTTCACCGCTGTCTGCGTCAAAAAATCTTGTAATAAGGTTTGCGAGCGTTGTTTTGCCGCTGCCTGACGGACCGACAAATGCAACTGTCTGACCTGATTTAATATCAAGCGAAACATTGTTAATTGCCTTAATTTCTCCGTCATAGCTGTAGCTTACATTTTTAAGTTTAACAGATGCATCTGTCGGTTTTTGACATTTTGTTGCTTCCAAAGGTGAAATGTTCATAACGCTGTCAATTCTCTTAAATGCATCGGCAACAATCATTTTGTTTTCGCTTTGAAACATTATTTTTGTCATTGTTACTGTTAAAATCGGAGTGATAATTACATAGAACAAAATATTAAGTATCAACTCATTTGTTATTTCGCCTTTTGCAAAAATCAATCCGCCAAAAATAATGAACGCAAAAATGCCGTTAATCAGCATAGTGAACATTGACATTGGCAAGCGTAGATTTTTTGTATAGGCGATTGCCCATTCGCTGTAAGAATCAATAGATTTTTTAAATTTTCTGAAACTGAATACGCTTTGACCGAATGCCTTTACCACGGGAATACCTCTGACATATTCAACTGCTTCGTTTGACATATCATCAAGCGCATTTTGATATTCTGCCATTTTCTGCTGAAGCGTTTTGCCTGTCATAAATGTCATCATAACGACAAATGACAAGACAATCGGAATAAGTGAAATTAAACCAAATCGCCAATCAAACGCAATCAGGAATATAAGCAAGCCGATAGGCGTTACAACCGAACCAACCATATCCGGAAGCTGATGGGCAAGATAGGTTTCAGTTGCTCCGGAGCAATCGTTTACAATTTTGCGTAGTTTTCCGCTTCCGAATTTTTCAATTTCCCCAAGAGGTAATTGTACAATTTTGTGCATCATCTGTTTTCGCATATTTGCCTGAACTCTAAATGCACTTGTGTGTGAACACATCAATGACGCAATGTAAATTATCATAGACAACACAGCAAAAACAACCGCAATCACACCGTTTTTTACAATACCTGTAGCGTTTTCAAAATTCGGCATAACCTCAAGCACTTCTTTGATTATCTTCCATATATAATAAAACGGAAGAAGAGCAAGCGCACTGCTGACTGCACTGAGCACCAAAGATATATAAGTGAAATACTTATAATTTTCGGCATAGTCCATCAGTCTTGAAAAGTTTGACTCCTTTTTTTCTTTCAATTTAATTCCTCCTATATAAGTATTCAGTTAGTCGTTGCTAACTCATATCTAAAAATTAAAGGACTTAAAGCCCTAAAATTTTTGACCAACCTGCGATATAAAAGTCCTGGAATTCGCTTACATATTTTTTAGCGTTTTCTTTTTTCATATCGTGTTCAATAAGTTCAAATATGCCCGAAAACATACCGCTGACAATCATATGGCAAACCGCTTTTTCTATGTTTGGAACATCCTTGCCCTGCGAGCGCAAAGCATCAATGAATTGATAGGTTTCTTCAACTTCAATTTCCACCATATTATGAATAAAGTTCTCGTATGATGTGCCTTCGCTTTTACAAATGATTAGCTTAAATTCGTCAAAATGTTCGTAAATGTAATCAACAATTTCGTTAAGGCTTGTTCGGCTTTCAACTCCCATATGATTTGCTTTTTCTTCTTCAGGCAGTTTTTCAAAATCCTCCTGCGCAGACATAAATATGTTCATTATAGCTTTTGCGTGCTCTTCAACAAGAGCGGCAAAAAGCGCTTCCTTGCCAGAAAAATAACCATAAAATGCTCCTGTTGTTACACCTGCGGTTTTTACAATATTACGAAGCGAAGCCGAGTTAAAGTCTTTTTCCAAAAATTCTGCTTTGCCTGCCGACAATATATTTTTTAAGGTTGTTGATTCTTCGTTTGACATTTTTACGCCTCATATAACACTGTTACATCGTGTTAAGTATAACACTGTTATATTACTCTGTCAAGCGTTATGGTTCGATTTTTCAAGCAATATAATATATTTTGTGAATTTTTGCCAAAAAGTATCAAAAATTGTTGACATCAATAATTTTTTGAATATAATAAAAGTTAAGAATTAGGTTAGGCAATGCTAACCTGATAAATATAACAAATTAAAGACGAATTTGAAAGGAGATTTTATTATGATTAGTGAACTTGCGGCATTTGCAGGCGGTGTGCTGTTTGGTACGGCAGGAGTTAAGGCTTTGGGAAGCAAGGATGCAAAAAAAGCATATGCTCACACTGCGGCTTTTGGTTTGAGAGTTAAAGATTCTGTGATGAAAACAGTAACAGAGATTAAAGAAAACGCAAACGATATTTTGGCAGAGGCTAAAGAAATTAACGAGAAAAAAGCAGCCGAAGCACAGGAAAAAGCAGAACAGAGCGTTATTGAAAACGCAGCTGTTGCAAACGCATAAATTATCAAAAGGCTGTCAAATTGGCAGCCTTTTAGCAATTTGAGGTAAATGTTATGAAATGTCAAATCTTGCACGAAACAAAAAGCAGAATGAGAGTGCATTTTTGCAAAGAAAATATGACAATTGAAGAAGCGGATAAGGCAGATGCTTACTTGAAATCAATCAGCGGAATTGATGATGTTACAGTTTATGAAAGAACCGGCGACTTGATTATTCATTATTCTTTTGACAGGAACGAACTGATTGAAATTCTTGCTCATTTCAGCTTTGAAAATGATGAAGTGAAAAACATTGAGATTGTCGGCACAGCAAGGCTTGTTCAGCGTGAATATGAAGAAAAGCTTATTATGACAATTGCTTTGCGCTATTTCAGAAAAATATTTTATCCTTTACCTTTAAGAATTGCACTTGCTTATATTAAATCTATAAAATATATACTAAAGGCATTGAAGTCGCTTGCCAAAGGACAGCTGAGCGTTTCGGTTCTTGATGCTGTGGCAATTACGGTTTCGCTTATAAGAGGTGATTTCGAAACGGCTTCAAGCGTTATGTTTTTACTCAAAATCGGTGAAATTCTTGAAGAGTGGACCCACAAAAAATCTGTCAGTGACCTTGCAAATACAATGTCGCTCGGAATTGAAAAAGTGTGGTTAAAGAATAAAAATGATGAAGAGGTTTTAGTTTCTACAAACAAGGTTAATGTAGGCGACAAAATTGTTCTGCGCACAAGCAATATGATACCGCTTGACGGTGAGGTTATCGATGGCGGTGCAACGGTTAACCAATCAGCTATTACGGGCGAAAGTGTTGCCGTGAACAAAACGGTGGGTTCTCATGTGTATGCCGGCACGGTTGTTGAAAGTGGCGAGTGTATTATAAAAGTTACGCAGATTAACGGCCAAGGCAAATACGACAGAATTGTAAAAATGATTGAAGATTCGGAAAAGCTAAAATCATCACTTGAAAGCAAAGCATCAAACCTTGCGGACAGGCTTGTTCCGTTTAGTTTGTTCGGCACGATATTTACATATGCAATTACACGAAATGTAACAAAGGCGTTGTCTATTCTTATGGTGGATTATTCCTGCGCATTAAAGCTCACGATGCCCGTTGCAGTTTTGTCAGCTATCAACGAATGCGGCAATTATAACGCAACCGTTAAAGGCGGAAAATACCTTGAAGCGCTCTCAAAGGCAAATGTTATTGTCTTTGACAAAACCGGAACGCTGACAAACGCACACCCGAAAGTTGCAGACATCATCACATTCGGCAACAACGACAGGGCTGAAATGCTCAGACTTGCCGCTTGCCTTGAGGAACACTTCCCACACTCGGTTGCAAATGCCGTTGTTAACGAAGCTAAGGCGAGAGGTCTTGACCACGAAGAACAGCATTCAAAGGTTGAATATATTGTAGCTCATGGAATTTCAAGCCTTGTCGGCGACGAAAAGGTTGTTATAGGCAGTTATCATTTTGTTTTTGAGGACGAAAACTGCACCGTGCCGCAAGATGAACAAGACAAATTCAATGCAATACCAAACGAATATTCACACCTTTATATGGCAATCAACCGCACACTTGTTGCCGTGATTTGCATTGAGGACCCTATAAAAGATAATGTTAAGCAAACGCTTGACGATTTGAGGTCAAACGGCATAGACAAAATTGTTATGATGACCGGTGACAGTGAACGCACAGCAAAGGCTGTTGCAGAAAAATTGGGAATCGATGAATACCATGCGGAAGTTATGCCCGAGGACAAAGCTATGTTTATTGAAAAAATGCAAACTGACGGCAATTCTGTTATTATGGTGGGCGACGGCATAAATGATTCACCGGCATTGAGTAAAGCAGATGTCGGAATAGCAATAAGTTCAGGTGCTGCAATAGCAAAAGAAATTGCGGATATAACCGTTTCAAGTGATGATTTGAATTCTCTTGTAACGCTTAAAGAAATAAGCAATCTTTTGATGGCAAGAATCAGGTCGAATTACCGTTCTATTATGTCGTTTAACTCTGCATTAATTGTGCTTGGCGTTGTTGGAGTAATTCCTCCGACAACCTCGGCTTTTTTGCACAATGCTTCTACTCTTGCTTTTACATTAAAGAGTATGACAAAACTGATGTAAATCCTGTTTCATTCGGAGATAAATTATTATTTAATGGTAATTTAAATAATAATGCGGATTTAGAGTTTCTTTATACACCTCGTGTAAGGTTCGCAATTCCTCATACGAATTTGCCGTGCTGAGCAAAAATAAAAATCTGAGAGATTTTTGAGAGACGCAGAGTTTGAAAAATGGCTTAAATAGGCGGTTTTGAAAAAAGATTGCAAGGCTCTTACTCCGTCATTTAAGGTTCGAATCCTTATACCTCTGCCATAAAAAAGAGCTGAAAAATCAGCTCTTTTTTCTTTTACTCTGCCCTGATTTTTCAGGGCATTTTTTATTT
>CAJKEB010000063.1 GCA_905198865.1 uncultured Eubacteriales bacterium | reverse complement strand
ATTACAATAGCGAATACGCACTTGCTACGCAAGTCCGGTCACAGCAAGCCTACCGTTGCTTGCATTAAACCGCCGGATTGCGGTTTATCAATTTGGGTTTAAAACCTTTTCCTAAAAGGTTTGTGCGCGTCAAACTACAATTTATATACTTACTTCTTACTTCCCCAGATACATATCTTATTATGACCGGGTTTAAGCGATTCGACAGGACCGACTGTTGGTTTGTCGCATCTTGCATTGCCAAGCAAATCGATATTTACCGCTATCAAGCTTTCGTCCGGGTTTTCATAAGGCGCTTCAACAATCCTCGGCATATCAAGCTTTTCTGTCGTAATAATTTCAGCAGGGAGTGCTGTATAATCCTCAGGTATATCAATTTCAAGATATACCGCTCCGCCCTGCTCGTATATCTTCACATTCGGGTCGGCGCTTGAGCTGTACTTGCTTTCCTCGCGGTCGAACGACTTCGCACCGTCAAGATAACAATTATTGTTTATATACGCCGGCTGCTTTACGCCGTCATATGTCTCAACATCGCCCTTGCCGTTTTCAAGCACACGCTCTATATACTCGTCAAGCGAAACGGGACAGCCGTCGTATGTATATGTACCGCTCCTCCACTTTCCGTTTTCCGCTTCATAATTCCTTGCATAAATATTCTGGTACACTCTGTCGTCAAAACTGTAGACGAGAGCAGTTCCGGCAACCTCAGTGGAATGCGGAACATGGTACGGGGTCGAGCGGTTCAGCACACTGTAATGATATATACCGCCGCAGAACAGGTTATGAACATACGCTCCGCCCTGCGCAGCATTGGCAAGAGCATTTTCAGAACCGAATATATTGTTGTCAACAACAAACGGACCGTGCGAAACCTCCATCCACAAGTCACGCATATTGCGGTAGCAGATATTACGGCTTATGCGCATACCCTGAGCCTGCCAGTCAAACCACATAGCAAGCCGGCAGTCATGGATAAGATTATCATACACCTGCACATCAATTGCGGCATGAAGCTTTATACCGGCGATTTCATGACCGAAGAACTCTTCAAGATTTCCAATATTGTATATATGGTTGCCGTATACCTCGCTGAACGCACAGCCCATATGACCGACAACGCCGTTCTGACCACAGTTATAAATCCTATTGTTTCTGACTATATGCGAGCCGATACGTTCCTTGCTCCAGCCGATATGAAGCGCCCGCATAACGCTTTCAAACTGATACTGATAGCCGGGCTTTCTGTGGCGTTTTGTATACAGATTATGACCTGTTGATGCTTCTTTTCCTAAACTTACCGCACTGCACCTCGCATCGTGTATAATATTATTTTCGATTATCCAGCCCTTGCTCCAGTTTGCGCCGATTATTCCCGGCTGGTCGGCGGTCGGCGGCGCCCACGGCGTTGCACCGTGAGCAATCTCAAAGCCTCTTACGGTTATGTAGTTTATGCCTGTTTTTTCAGGATAGAAGCATGAACGCCGCACGTTTATTTCAACTGTGGCGCTGCACGGGTCATTATCCCCGAAATTGGCATATATAGCAGTTGTGTTTTCTGCTTCATCAACAATGGCATACCACGTTTCGGCAGTCTCAAGCAAATGCTCATAGCTGTGCGCCTCAAGGTAACCCTTGCCGTCAAAATATACCTGACCTGTGTGCAGAGGATACTCCTCCGGTCTGACAAACCAATCTCCGTCAATTCGGACAGAATACGGATTGTAGTCTCCGAACATATCGTTTGAAACCGTTGTTTGCCATACACCGTCAGAATTCCTTGACCAATCATCTATAACCTCAGAACCTTTGATGACTGCTTTTTCGCCCTCAGCAGCCTCGTACACAATGCGCGTTGTGCTGCTGTGACCGCTGTGCGCAGGCTTCACCCATTCACGGTACACACCCTCGTGAACAACAACTCTGTCACCGAGCTCCGCAGTCTCTGCCGCCTTTGATATGGTACGGAACGGCGCAGTCCGGCTTCCGTCGTTTAAGTCACTGCCGCTGCTGATTGAAACATGATATTCTGTGTTCATAAGTAATCTCCTATGCTGTTTATATTCACCTTACTTCTGTGCAGCTTCTGCGACTGCTTTAGCTACCGCGTCCGCAATTCTCGGGTCAAAGGCTTTGGGAATTATATATTCCTCGCTGAGCTCCTCGTCGGAAATCAAGCCGGCAATCGCCCTGCAAGCCGCAATCTTCATATCCTCTGTAATCGCCTTTGCCTTTGCGTCAAGCGCACCTCTGAAAATTCCGGGGAACGCGATAACGTTATTAATCTGATTCGGGAAGTCAGAACGGCCGGTTCCGACAACCTTTGCGCCCGCTGCTTTTGCCGCGTCCGGCATAATCTCAGGCACGGGGTTTGCCATAGCAAACACAATCGGGTCATCTGCCATAGACTTAACCATTTCGCCGCTTACTATATTGGGCGCTGAAACTCCGATAAACACATCGGCGCCCTTCATTACATCGGCAAGAGTTCCGCTCAGCTTTTCGGGGTTTGTAATTTTTGACATCTTTTCCTGCTCCGAGTTGAGACCGCTCATTCCCTCGCAAATTGCGCCTATCTTATCTACAAGTATTATGTTTTCGGCTCCCATGTTTATGAGCATCTTACATATCGCAATTCCTGCACTTCCGGCTCCGTTTATAATTATTTTTACACTGTTGATTTTCTTATGAACCACACGCAAAGCGTTCATAATTCCCGCAGAAACTACGATTGCGGTACCGTGCTGGTCATCATGGAAAACCGGAATATCAAGCTCGTCCTGGAGACGTCTTTCAATTTCAAAACATCTCGGCGCCGAAATATCCTCAAGGTTTATTCCGCCGAATGTCGGAGCGATGTTTTTGACTGTGCTTACTATCTCATCAACATCGTTTGTGTCAAGACAAATAGGAAAGGCGTCAATATCCGCAAAGTTTTTGAACAAAACGCACTTACCCTCCATAACCGGCATACCTGCTTCAGGGCCTATGTCGCCGAGACCGAGAACTGCGCTGCCATCAGTCACAACAGCTACAAGATTACCCTTTCTCGTGTAGTCGTATACTTTTGCTTTATCCTTTGCTATCTCACGGCACGGCTCCGCAACGCCCGGAGTATAAGCAACAGACAGCTGATCCTTGTCGTTTGTTTCCGCGCGTGACGCCACCTCTATTTTTCCTTTTAGTTTCTTATGCAATTCGATTGCAGCCTTATTGTAATCCATTTTTATATCACTCCTTATTCTTATCATATAATATTTTCAAGCCGTCAAGCGTAAGCATACTGTCAACGACATCAATCTCTTTTGATTCCTCAGCTATCATCTTTGCGAGACCGCCTGTGGCAATTACTGTTGCGTCCTGGCCTATTTCCTGCTTTATTCTTCCGGCAATACCGTCCACAAGTCCGGCATGACCGAAAACCGCTCCGCTTTGGATTGCGCTTATGGTATTACGCCCTATAATGCTGCTGGGTTTAACTATTTCAACCTTCGGCAGCTTCGCCGTTTTTTCAAACAAAGCGGACATGGAAATCTTCACTCCGGCAGCGATAACTCCGCCGAGATAATCGCCGTTTCTGTCAACTGCACAAAAGGTTGTTGCGGTTCCGAAATCGACTATAATAAGCGGCGGCTTGTACTTATTTATCGCCGCTACAGCGTTTACTATACGGTCTGCTCCAAGCTCCTTTGGATTATCATACCGTATGTTCATACCGGTCTTAATTCCCGGACCTACAATCATAGGTTCACATTTAATATACCTCTTTACCGCATTTTTAAGCGAGTGCATAACCGTCGGAACAACCGAAGCAATAATCACATCTTCAATATCGTTTGTGCTGACATTTTCAAACTGCAAAAACTGTGTAAGCAAAACGCCATACTCGTCGCTTGCCTTGTTCTTGTCGGTTGCCATTCGCCAGTTTCGTCTGAGCTTGTCCTTATCATAAAGCGCAACAACAATATTTGTGTTACCCACATCAATCGCAAGAATCATCTTATTTCTTTCTCCTTGTATTTTTCTCCTGTTAATACTTATATTATCTATGTTTCTTTCAGCTTGACGCTTACTTCGCCGCCTGCTATTTCAAGAACCATATATGAATACCACGCGCTGCCGGGATTAAGCATCAAAATCCCGTCCATCTCCTCAGAGAAGGCAACATGGGTATGACCGAACACACATATATCCGCACCGACATTACGTGCCTTCTGCCGCAGCATGTACAAGCTGTCTTTGACATGATACTTATGCCCGTGAGTTAAAAATATACGTTTTTCGCCAAACTCAAACACTCTGTCGTACGGCACTCCGTGAACAGACCAATCATTGTTGCCGAGTACATATGCAAGCGGAATTTCGGCAAACGAATCCATTATACTATCCGCGTCACGCTGTATATCGCCGGCAAATATGATAAGATCAACATTCTTCTCACTGCACACCGAATCCATTATACTTTGAAAATTCCCGTGAGAATCGCTGAAAATCAATGCTTTCATCGTTATATTCAACTCCTCTTCCCAAAAACACAAGCGTTTTCGGAAACCCTATTCAATAATCGCTATAATAAACTGCGTTAATATGTTGCTTCATTATTATACCATATAAATATTTTTTTGTCACTATTTTTATTAAAATACATAGAATGTATTGTAAAGTGAGTTTGAATAAAAGCAAAAAAACCGAAAGGAGCCATAATCTATGAATATAAATATAAACGACATAACTCAGGGTGTTGACAAAAACAAGCTGAACGAAACGCTGAAGCAGTTCAGTACCATGATATCAAAGAACGATATGAACCAAGTTATGAACACGCTGAAAAACACAAACCAAAACGAGCTTAAACAGCAGCTGGACAAAATCAATATAAACGACTTAAGCCGTGTGCTTTCAAGCAATCCTGCGCTGAAAAATGCGCTTGGCTCTAATCCCGAAATAATGAAAAATCTGAACTCGATTTTGTCTGACAAGAAATAAGAAAAATTAAACGCAGCGCAAAGAAAGAGGTGATGATTGTATGGAAAGCGACAGCGAATTTGACTTGAGTTCTGCTATAGAACAGATACAAAGCATGATGAGCACAGACGACGGTCAAGCAAAGCTCAATAATATAATCAGCGCCTTTATGGGTTCAGACGACAGCGCCTCGTCCGATTCCGAAAAGCAAGAAAAACAGACCGAAAATCAAAACCACACAAATAATCCGGGCTTCGGCGATTTTGGTGATATAAACCAAATAGACATGATGATAAAGCTCGGGAATATTATGTCAGCTTTGAAGCCAGAGCAAAACAGCAACAGCGCAAATCTTCTTTATGCAATTAAGCCTTATCTCAGAAAATCACGTCAGGACAGAACTGACGGAGCAATCAAAATTATGGGTATGGTAAAGGCCTTTGCCATGCTTAAAGACAGCGGAATAAATCTGAATTTTTAGGAGGCGGCGATATGAGACATTATCAAACCTCCGACAACCGTAACGACCGCAGAAACAATATGCAGCCGCAGGGCAGAAACGCCTCAAATGCAAATTTTGGATATAATCGTCAAAATCAAACGCAAGGTCAGAACCGAAACCAAAATCAGCCTATAAACAGAAACACCGAACACGGGTTTAACGCATCTTCAGCCTATACTTCATCCCGGCAGCAGCCGATCGAAAGCTGTGAAAACGAGCAGCGAAGCAATACCTCAAACCCGCTTGAACAAATTATCTCGAACCCGTCAGGCTTGTTCAAATCGATACTAAACTTCATTCCGTCAGGAATTTATAACCGTGAGACAAAAAAGATTTTAGGCTTCTTTACTGCTGAGGATCTGCTTCTCACAGCTCTTATTATTATGCTTGCAGACAGCGACGACAATGATGATACCGCACTGCTCATTGCCCTTGTATATATACTTATGGGATAAAATCCTCCAAATACATAAGCACCGTATGATATATCATAAAAGTAACAAATTTGTTATATTGCAGCTATTGACATAAATAATAATTATTATTATAATTAATCTGTCCCGAGATTTGCATTTCGGGACAGATTGTTTTGTATAATATTGTATGATGATATAAATTACACGGAGGTTCAGACCTATGAAAAAAGTTTATGGAGCCGTATTGCTTGCTGCAATTCTTATTGTGTGTATGGGTATGAAGGGCATTATTCCGGTTGATGTAAACCAAAATACAGATACATCAAAAGTTACTATGTACGCAGAAGACGGCAGAACGGAACAATTTGACCCGTCTGAGGTTGAAGCACAGAAAACTGTCGGCTGGTACGATAATATAAACGATGTTCTTACCACTATGTGGGATGACAGCGGCGAAAGCATCGTGGTATTTAAAGCAGATACAGAAAAGTACCAAAAAGACGGTTATACAACTAACTATTCATCGATATTTACAAAGGTGACCAATCCGTCAACCGGCGAAGAAAAAGACGTGCTTAAGTCAGAAGTCCAGACGTATATTGATAACGGCTGGAAACGCGGCAACGGCAATGTTGACCCGGATAAGCCAATGGTTTGCCTGACGTTTGACGACGGTCCGAGCGCCAGCTATACAATGGATTTGCTTAACGCACTTGAAGAGAACAATGCTCACGCAACCTTCTTCATGCTCGGTCAGAACGTAAACTCTGTCAAAGGTGCTGAAGAAATCGTCAAAAAGATGGCTGAAATAGGCTGCGAGGCATCAAGCCATGCCTGGGATCATACACAGCTTACAACGCTTGGCGAGAGCGGCGTCAAAAAGCAGGTTACTGATACGCAGGAGGCAATCAAAAAATACAGCGGCGAAAACCCGCCTACACTTCGCCCGCCGTATGGCGCACTTAACGATACGGTCAGAAGCTGTGCTGAAGCACCGTTAATCCTTTGGTCTATGGATACACTGGACTGGAAATACTTAAACGCTGATACTGTTTATAACAATACTATGCGAGATGTTCAGGACGGCGATATCATTCTTCTGCACGATATACACAAGACCTCCGTTGAGGCGGCTATAAAGCTCATACCCGCACTGCAGAAAGCCGGCTATCAGCTTGTCACTGTTTCGGAAATGGCTGAAGCCAAAGGCGTTCAGATGGAAAACGGTAAAACCTATACCGATTTCTGGCCGTCTACCGTTAAGAAGCTGACCGGTGAATCAAGCAGCTCTGACAGTTCAAGTAAGTCAAGCAAATCAAGTTCAAATTAAATCCATAACAAAAAGAACGCCGCAGCTTTGCGGTGTTCTTTTTATAATCTTTTTCAAATAATCATTGTTGTTAATATCTTTATATTTAGCACGGCTACAATAATCAAAAGCCAATGCTAAGATTTCATAAAGCTGTGCAGCAAACTAACGCTTAGTATTGCTCTTCATAGCATCTGCCTTACATCTTTCGTACTCAACATTGAGTACTGTCTGAACAGTGTGCTCAGCCAGCTTGTCAAGAGCGTTGTACTTCTTAAGTAATGTGATTACATTATCATTGATAACCAACGGAATTGAGTAATCAAATACCTGAATATTAAGTGCCTTACAAATTTTCATAACAGTGGCAAAGCCTGTTCCGGATACACCGTTCTTAAGTGCACTTACTACCGTAGTCTGTGCGATACCAACATGTAAGGCAAACTGACGCACGCTGCGGTACTGTTTTTTAATTTCTTGCTTGATAAGCAGTGTTAACTCATCCACAGAAACACCTCCTCACGGTCATTGTAACACAATTACAAGTAATTGTCAATATTCGTGTTAAAATTTTATACTTCGTTTATATTCTTTTTCTGTCACTGAAGATACAACGCTCATACCATGCTCGTCCAATGCCGTCAGCTTGCCGATGAAATCCGGGAATACAAAAGCGAATATACCGCACAGCGTCACATCTAAGTGCTAATTCGTGCTGGTATATTCGCTTTATTATACAAAATTCAATTATTAATGCTCTGTTACATATACTCTTGTACCCTTGGGAATAGTGTTAGCCATCCAGTTGATATACTTCGGCTGACAGCGAACGCAGCCCAGAGATAATTTCACGCCTACATTATTATTATACGGTGTTCCGTCATATTTAAGCAAAGTAGAATGGAGCGCGTAATTTCCATAGAACACCATAACAGGCCCCACATAATATGAAGCATACGGCCACATGCTTGTGTAATCAGAATATTCAAATACACCCGTGACAGTTTCACTGCTTTCCGCTCCTATGCCGACGGTAAAGTCCTTGACCCATTTCCAGTCGCCTTTTGAGCCTTTGAACACGCTGCATCTGAACTTTTCTTTGTTGACCCAAATCATATACTCAGTCTTGCTTCCTATACCGCTTTCATTCATACGCGTCTCAAGTGCGGCAATCGACTCGAGCGCCTTCGGCGACTTAGTCAAAGTAATATCGCAATATGAACCGTTATCGGTATATTCCAGTGTACTTCCAAAAGCCTCTACAAACGGTCTGAGCTCTACATATGTCAGGCTGTTTATATTTGATACCGGAACATTGAAGAACATAGTATTATCATACATCGAATAATATGTTGCGCCTATATTCACATACATAATGTGGTCGCCTGTCTCAACTCTCACACTGTTATACTGCGGGAAAAATGTACAGTCGGAAATGCCGATAGCTTCGGCAATTTCGGACAGCGGAGCAATAATTGACGAGCCCTCAAAAATCGCTGGCGATGAGAGGCTTACCTGTTGACCGTCAACATAAATATTAATCGGACACTGAGTTCTCATATGCGCAGTCATGTACGCCGATGTAACCGGAACTCTGACGCCGTTTTCGTCCGGATCCGACCAATATGTATAAAGCGGAATTTTAGTTTCAAACGGTACGGCATAATTATCCGTGTAGTAATCCACCGAATCCACTCCGGTCACCTCAAGATAAAACACAGTTCCGACAGGCGACTCAGGCACGGTGAAGTTAATCACAAATTCCTCCGGCTCCGCCATGTATCTTGTGTGCGAGTCAATGAGAACGCCGTCCTCGGAATAGATATTGAATACTGCATAATCCTTTCTTGGCCATGCATCGAGAACACAGCTGAAATATACATCAAACTCTGAAATTGTCTGTCCGTCAGCTAAGATTGGCTCCGGCTCTGCCTGAACCGGCGGCTCTGTCGCAACAGCCGCAGGCGCTTCCGTCTCCGCAGCTTCCTCCATATCCTCCGGCAAAGCAGTGCTTACAGCAGCCTCTTCTGCTTCTGTATAATCCGTATATTCACCCTCAGTAATATACGTTGTATCGGGTGCAGGCGAAGGGCTGACTTCATCAGCAAAAACCGCCGTACCCGAAGATAACATTCCTGCGGCAAGCACAGCCGCAATAATTTTCCTGTGTTTCATATAAACCTCCCAATTATATAATATAAAAATAAAAGCCGCCTCCGGCCCCTGATTTTACTAATGATAATTATACGATATAACCGCCCTTTGACAAGGACGGTTGTATGAAATAGTATAATCTTCTTGGTTAACCGTTAAACGATAACCTTTTACTTGCCTATATTATAACCCTTATCACTTAAATTGTCAATGGTTTTACTCACATTGTTTCTGTATATATCATCATACAGATTTATCACTTCTATACATTTAGCACTCAGCATATCAAATTCTCCCATACCGCCATTTAAAAATGTATCAACACCTTTTTCTCTAATTAACCTGATAATTTCATACTTCAACATATCTCTTATATTACAGAAAATTTGACTATGTCCGACAAATACCGCTGTTTTTTCTTTATTAATAATATATCACTCCATTTTTGTAACCTCTTTTGGTTATATTAATAACATTATATCTTATTATAAAATAATAATCAATAAAAA
>CAJKEB010000062.1 GCA_905198865.1 uncultured Eubacteriales bacterium | reverse complement strand
AGCATTCGGCTGTTAACCGAAGGGTCGTTGGTTCGAGTCCAACTGGAGGAGCCACATGGTCCCGTGGTCAAGAGGTTAAGACACCGCCCTTTCACGGCGGTAACAGGGGTTCAATTCCCCTCGGGATCACCATCGATAAATTCCTGTAGAACGCTGTTCTACAGGAATTTATTATTTTGCAGCACTTTTTAATAAACAAAAAGCGGAGCCGAATGAATCAGCTCCGCCTTTAACCTTATTAACGAACTCAAAAGCAGAGGAGTTAAAAACGTAGATTTATTCTGTGTTGACGGGCGTTCTGGCTTCAGAGAGGCTTATAAATCCAGTATATTCTTTTGCTGCTATAAAAAGGTCTATTATTCATCGAATCCGCTCATAATGTAAATATGTTTCATACAAATATAGGCACTGACCCCTTGAGGGATTATTCTATGCATTTGAAAAGGAAACACAAAAACCGCAACTTAAGGAATGAATACATAGTTTTGCGATTATATACGCAAAACTATTGACTTTTGAATTAAATTGCGGTATACTATGTACAATCGGAGATGTTATTTATGATTTACAGACCTATGTATTTAGACAAAATAATGAGATATGCAGATGCGCCATTTGTGAAAATACTGACCGGTGTGCGTCGTTGCGGGAAATCCACAATTTTGAAAATGATTATGGAAGAGCTTAAAAAACTCGGTATTCCTGAAGAAAGAATTGTAAGCTATCGCTTTGATTCAATGGAATATGAGGATATGACAGCAAAGGAAATGTTTGTCGAATTAAAAAGCAAGCTTTCTGATGATGAAAAAACATATTTATTTTTGGACGAAGTTCAGGAAATAAAGCATTGGGAAAGAACTGTAAACTCACTTGCATCGGATTATAATGTTGATATTTATGTAACAGGCTCAAACTCTCGTATGTTGTCATCGGAAATTGAAACATACCTTACCGGCAGATATATTACCTTTCGCATTTTTACCCTTTCATTTGCTGAATATCTGAATTTCAAAAAAGAATACGAAAAGATAAAGAAACCCAAAGATGAATTGATTGAATACATCAGATCTGGAGGCTTTCCGGCAACACATCTTCAAAAATACACGGAGGATGAAATATATACAATCGTGCGGGATATTTATAATTCCACAATATTTTCGGATATAGTAAAACGAAACCGGGTTCGCAAGGTAGACCAGCTTGAACGCATTGTAAAATTTGCATTTGATAATGTCGGAAAAACCTTCTCGGCAAAATCAATATCCGATTACCTGAAAAGCGAACACAGGACGATTGACAATGAAACTGTTTACAGTTATCTTGAAAAACTGGAAAGTGCATATATACTGCACCGTTGTTCACGTTACGATATTCAAGGAAAAAAACTTTTAAAAACACAGGAAAAATTTTATCTTGCGGATACAGCTCTTCGTTACAGTATTCTCGGATACAAGCCTACATCAGTTGCTGCTATGCTTGAAAATGTCGTGTACCTTGAATTGTGTCGGAGAGGATATTCGGTTAACATCGGAAAAACATCAAACGGAGAAATAGATTTTATTGCCGAGAAACAAGGGGATAAAATCTATGTTCAGGTAACTAAAGAAATCAAATCCGAGGAAACTGAACAGCGTGAATACAGCCGCTTGCTTGAGATACGAGATAATTATCCCAAATACCTTTTAACGACAGATGACTTCGCGGGCGGAAATTATGAGGGTATAAAAACAATGCATATTGCAGACTTTTTGTTAAGTGATGAATTTTAAGAACTGAGAAAGCAGTGCCTGACTTTTGGTTAGATATCGCTTTTTAGTTTTTTAAACGGGAGAGCTTGCGCCCTCCCGTTATATTTTATGTTTTATGCCAATGCGTCGGCTAATGCCTTAAGCTGCTCGAGTGTTTCCGGCTTGACTGCGGATCTGATTGTAACCATCGGTTCAACTATTTCAATGTCCTTCATTGATTCAAAGGCTTCTCTTATCTTTTTACCTGCCATGGGCGCCCATGTGCCGTTTTCGATTATGCCGACCTTGCGGTTTCTGTAGGTCTTTGCCTTAAGGTGCTCGATGAATTCATGAGCGGTAGTGAATATTCCGCCGTCATAGGTTGGCGAGGCAACGACAAGTCTGTCATATCTGAAAGCGTCCTCGACACATTCTGCCCAGTCATCGCGAGAGAGGTCAGCGATTGAAACCTTAACGCCCTTTTCCTTGAGCATATCCGCAAGTGCCTCGGCTGCCTGTTTCGTATTGCCGTATACTGAGGCGTATGCGATAAACACGCCTTCGCTTTCAGGCTTGTAGCTGCTCCATGTATCATAAAGACCGATGTAATGTCCCAAATCCTCTGTGAGAATGGGTCCGTGCAGAGGACAGATGATTTCTATGTCAAGACCTGCCGCCTTTTTGAGCAGAGCCTGAACCTGAGCGCCGTACTTTCCGACAATGTTAAAGTAATAGCGGCGTGCTTCGCAGTCCCATTCCTCGTCAGTATCAAGTGTGCCGAACTTTCCGAAGCCGTCGGCTGAAAACAGGACTTTTTCAGAGCTTTCGTATGTCACCATAACCTCCGGCCAGTGAACCATAGGAGCCATAACAAAAGTCAGAGTGTGCGAGCCGAGTTCAAGTGTGTCGCCCTCTTTGACAGTTACCTCTCTGCCGCTTATATCAAAGTCAAAGAACTGGTTTATCATACCGAAGGTCTTTGCATTGCCTACGATTTTAACATCGGGGTACTTTTCAGCCAGTACCTGAATGCTTGCCGCATGATCCGGCTCCATGTGCTGAACCACAAGATATTCGGGCTTTTTGCCGCCGAGTACCTCATCAAGATTAGCCAGCCATTCCTTGCAGGCTCTCTTATCGACGGTGTCCATAATTGTTATTTTGTCGTCTAAAATAACGTATGAGTTATATGCAACACCGCTTGGGATTATATACTGCCCCTCGAACAAGTCGAGGTCATAGTCGTTAACGCCTACGTATCTGATTGAATCTGTTACTTTAATATCGCTGTATTTCATTTGCTGTCCTCCTGAAATGTAAATTAATATAGATACTGTATAAGAAATTTCTAATCATCTTATTATATCATGTCGGTTTTTCACGTCAATAGATTTTTGTAAAAAATTTTTATAAATTTATTATTTATTCTTTATGTACTCATTCTGTAGCCTGCGCCCCAAACTGTTTCAATATAAGTGTTTCCGTCAACGCCTTCTATTTTTTCGCGTATGCGCTGTATGTGTACGGTAACGGTTGACGAATCGCCCATTGCGTCCATTCCCCAGACGCGGTCGAACAGGTGCTCCTTGCTGAACACAATATTCGGATTTTCGGCTAAGAACAAAAGCAGTTCATATTCCTTGACCGGCATAGGTATCTCCCTGTCACTGATATAAACGCGGTGGGAGTCCTTGTCTATTTTCAGTCCACGGTTTATTATCAGGTTTTGTTTTTTGCTGCCTGACACTTCAAGCAGAGAAAGATACCGTGTTATATGACCGTTGACTCTTGCAACCATTTCGGATATGGAATACGGCTTTGTTATATAATCATCAGCGCCCACGCCGAACGCGCGGATTATGTCCGATTCGCTGTTTCTGGATGAGATAAAAATCACGGGGAGCTTTTTCTTTTGCCTGATCCGGCTGCACAGGTAATACCCGTCGCGTATCGGCAAATCAACTTCAAGGATTACTCCGACATATTCGTCACTGTTCATAAGTATATCAAGTCCGGCTGAGTCACTGCTCACAATATCGCATGAATAGCGGTATGACATAAGACAGTCGCATGTCAGCTGAGCAGCCGATTCGTCAGGGTCTATAATCAGGATTTTCATAATTTATCACTTCGTTTTCAGTTATTTGTTTTTATCAGCGGTTTTTGCAGGCTCGGCAGAGCTTTGTTCTTCCGTCTTGTTCTCTCTGTACTGCATGAAGTCTATGAGCATATTTCTGCACAGCGCAGTAAGAGGAATGGCAAGGAAGAAGCCGAGTATGCCAAAGAGACCGCTGCCCAGCAGTGCGCCGAATATTACCCAGAACGGCTTAATCTGGAGCGAGCCGGAGAGCAGTTTCGGCTGAATGAAGTTTGAGTCAAGCTGCTGCAGGACAATCAGGGATATAACCGAGATTATCGCCAGGGTCAGAGAGCCTGTAAATACCGTTATCACACCGGTTATAGCCGTTGCAATGATTGCGCCGAAGTACGGAATAAGGTTGAATAATCCGGTCATCAGCGCCAGCAGTGGAGCGTACTTCACGCCCTCAACCGATAGGATAATAAATGAGGCAATGAAAATAATTATTGCGTCCACAAGCATACAATATATATATTTATTGGCAAACTCGTTTACCATTCTGGCATAGCGCGCCAAAAATGCGCGAGGCTTGGGGCTTATCAGACTTCTTGAAAGCCGGATTGCGCTTGCCTTGAGGTTTGTGCGGTCGATAAGGATATAGACCGAGATGATTATGCCCATAAATGCCTTAAAGACATTGGAACCTACTGTTATAACTCCCTGTGCGTATCTGTTCACGTTGTCAAAGCTGAAATATGTCATGATCTTCTGTACGGAAAAATACTCGTTTTCAAATATCTTCTGTATAGTATCGTCGCCGAGGGTTATGCCAAGCTTCAGAGAGTTGAACCAACGGACAAAATCGCCGATGAGGGTAGGAAGCTGATTATAAAAATCGGTTAAACTTGAAATAATCGACGGTATAATGGCAACCAAAGCGAGGATTATGACCGCGAAGAATATAATATAAATCGCTGCCGCAGCGATTGCACGGCGGTGCCTGACCAGAAACGGATGAGGACTCTTAGCGAGGAGCTTTTCGATAAATCTGCACGGCTGAAGCAGAACATAAGCAATGACAAATCCGATAAAGAACGGACTTAAAACGCTGAGTATATACGCACCGTAGCTAAGAATATACCCTATGTTGTCAAACGTCTTATATACCGCGATAACAGCCACGGCAAAGATAAATAAGCCGATATATTTTGATAATTCCTTCAGTCTGTTCATATTAGTTATCCCCTCTGATTCTGCCAATTTGCTTATATAATACCATATTATAATAATAAAATCAATAGAATTATAATAATCTATTCCATAAGCCAATCAATCAAATTTACAACCTTTATACCATCATATGATTCGACAAAGCTTCTATCCATTGTCAGAACTGTTTTTTCATAATTATCCCGTATCATTTTAAGCGGAGCCAGCTCACGTTCCCTTGTTTCGGGAGCAGCCATAGTTTCCGTAACCTGGATATACCGCTTATCATCAGCCTTTGCTGCAACAAAGTCGACCTCTTTATTTCCAACCTTTCCGATAGCTACGTCATAGCCTCGGCGCAGCAGCTCAAAATATACTATATTCTCAATCACACGCCCTCTGTCCACATCACGGAATCCGAGCAGATAGTTTCTCAGTCCGATGTCAACGATATAATATTTGCCAAGCGTTCGCAGATAGTCCTTGCCTTTTATGTCAAATCTCTTTATTTCATAAAACACATATGATTCAAGCAATGCCCCGACATATGACTGAACAGTTTTCACCGCCGGCTTTGATTTTCTGATACCATCATTGAGAAGCCCTTCGCTTACTAACGTGTTTCCTATTGATGTTATCGAAGTATTATTCCCTATATTGTCTGCGAGGAACATAATTATTTTCCGCAGCAGGTTCGAGTCAGTTATCTGTTTCTGACCTCTGCGTTTCTCGCGTTCAAGTATATCGCGCACAACGATCGTTGAGTATATACCGTCAAGTAACGTCAGAACCTTGTCCTGAACCAAACCCACATCGGCAATTCCCGGCATACCGCCGAATTTCATATCAAAAGTCAGCAAACAGAAATCTGAATAATAAAAACATTATTGCAAAATGCTTGAAAACAGCAAGAGAGGGCAAGAAGCTGTCGCAATCGGATTTGGCGGCGAGACTTCAGACCATGAATGTAAATATTGAATTTCTGCGCCGTCGGGCGAACCTGGGCAAAATAAATACGAAAAACAGATAAATTTTGCCTGATTATCGGATTAAAAAAATTTTTCAAAAAATTTTTAGTTTTTTCTTCAAAAACATTTGAAATTCCTGAAATAGTATGTTATACTTTATAAGGCTGTGGAATAAAATTGTGATAAAGACAAGCCGCAGCCTGTAATTTCAGCAAAAAATTAAAAAATATATCCAAATATATTTAAGGAGGAAAAAACGAAATGGCTAAGTTTAAGACTATGGATGGTAACTGCGCTGCCGCACACGTTGCTTATGCGTTTACAGAAGTTGCAGCTATCTATCCTATTACTCCTTCTTCACCGATGGCTGAGTACGTTGATGAGTGGAGTGCAAAAGGTCAGAAGAACATTTTTGGCGAAACAGTAGAAATGGTAGAGATGCAGTCTGAGGCAGGTGCTGCAGGTGCGGTACACGGTTCACTCCAGGCAGGCGCACTCACTACAACATTCACCGCATCACAAGGTTTGCTTCTGATGATTCCTAACATGTATAAGATTGCCGGTGAGCTTCTCCCGACAGTATTCCATGTTAGTGCGAGAGCTCTTGCAGCTCATGCTCTTAACATCTTCGGTGACCACCAGGATGTTATGGCTTGCCGCCAGACAGGTTTTGCTATGCTGGCGTCTAACAGTGTACAGGAGGTTATGGATCTCGCAGGTGTTGCTCACCTCGCTTCAATCAAGGGCAGAGTTCCGTTCCTGCACTTCTTCGATGGTTTCAGAACTTCACACGAGATTCAGAAGATTGAAGTTATGGACTACGAAGACCTTAAAAAGCTCGTTGACTGGGATGCTCTTAAGGCATTCAAGGACAATGCGCTCAATCCTGAGCATCCTGTTCTCAGAGGTACTGCTCAGAACGGCGATATCTATTTCCAGGGCAGAGAGGCTTCAAACAAGTTCTATGACGCTATCCCGGATATCGTAAACGAATACATGATTGAGATTTCAAAGATTACAGGCAGAGATTACAAGCCGTTCAACTACTACGGCGACCCGGAGGCAACAAGAGTTATCGTTGCTATGGGCAGTGTCTGCGAAGCTGCTGAAGAAACAGTTGATTACCTCAACGCTAAGGGCGAAAAGGTTGGTGTTCTTGAAGTTCACCTTTACAGACCTTTCTCACCGAAGTACTTCTTCAATGTAATTCCTAAGACAGTAGAAAAGATTGCTGTTCTTGACAGAACAAAGGAGCCGGGTTCACTCGGTGAGCCGCTGTTCCTCGACATCTGCAATGTATATAAGGACTGCGCAAACGCTCCGAAGATCGTTGGCGGACGTTTCGGTCTTGGTTCAAAGGATACAACACCGACTCAGATTGTTGCTGTATTTGACAACCTCAAGGCAGATGAGCCTAAGACAAACTTCACGATCGGTATTGTCGATGACGTTACAAATCTTTCATTGCCGCTCGGAAAAACAGTTGACTGCGCTCCTGAAGGAACAACCTGCTGTAAGTTCTGGGGCTTCGGTTCAGACGGTACAGTCGGCGCTAACAAGGACGCTATCAAGATTATCGGTGACAATACAGACTTGTATGCTCAGGCTTACTTTGATTACGACTCAAAGAAATCAGGCGGTGTAACAATGTCTCACTTGAGATTCGGCAAGAAGCCTATCAAGTCTACATACCTGCTTGATTCTGCCGACTATATTGCATGTCACAAGCCGGCTTATGTTCATCAGTATGATATTCTCGAAGGATTAAAGCCCGGCGGCACATTCCTTCTCAACTGCGTATGGTCTGACGAAGAGCTGGACAAGAACCTCCCTGCTAACGTAAAGAGATACATCGCAGAAAACGATATTAACTTCTACACAATCAACGCTGTTGATGTTGCTGTAAAGGTTGGTCTCGGACCTACAAGAATTAACATGGTTACTCAGAGTGCGTTCTTCAAGCTCTCTAACGTTATTCCGTTTGATGAGGCTGTTGGTTATATCAAGGCTGCTATCAAGAAGACATACGGCAAGAAGGGTGACGAAATCGTTAAGATGAACTGTGACGCTGTTGACGGCGCAATCGACGCACTTCATAAGGTTGACGTTCCGGCATCATGGAAGGATGCTGTTGACGCACCGGCTGAAGACGCAGGCAAGCCGAAGTTCATCACAAGCATCGTTGAGCCTGTTAACGCACAGCGCGGTAACAAGCTGCCCGTAAGCACATTTGCAGGTATCGAAGACGGTACATTTGAGACAGGTACATCACGCTATGAGAAGCGCGGCGTTGCCGTTTTGGTTCCTGAATGGGAAATCGGCAACTGTATCCAGTGTAACCAGTGTTCGGCAGTATGTCCTCACGCTGCTATCCGTCCTGTTCTGCTGACAGAAGAGGAAGTTGCAGCTGCACCGGAAGGCTTTGAGGCTAAGCCCGCTATGGGTCCGGAATTTAAGGATAAGGGCATTCAGTTCAGAATGCAGGTATCTCCTCTTGACTGTCTGGGCTGCGGCGTTTGTGCAAACGTATGTCCGTCCAAGAACAAGGCTCTTGTTATGAAGCCGATTGACGACGTTCTCGCAAAGGGCGAGGCTGCTAACTGGGATTACGCTATGTCAGTTCCCAACAAGGCTGATCTCGTTGATACAAAGAAGAGCATTAAGAACTCACAGTTCGCTATGCCTTATCTTGAGTTCTCAGGCGCATGCGCAGGCTGCGGTGAGACACCGTATATCAAGCTCATCACTCAGTTGTTCGGCGACAGAATGATGGTTGCAAACGCTACAGGCTGTACATCAATCTGGGGCGGTTCTGCTCCTTCAATGCCGTACTGCAAGGACGAAAACGGCAGAGGTCCGGCTTGGGCTAACTCACTCTTTGAGGATAACGCTGAGTTCGGTCTTGGTATGGTTACAGCCAACAAGAAGATCAGAGAAACTCTCGTAAGCCGCATGAACGAGGCTATGGACGCTGTTTCACCTGAACTCCAGGCTGCATTTAAGGAATGGATCGAGGGCAAGGACAACGCAGACGCTTCAAAGGCTGCTGCACGCAAGATAGAAGCTCTTATCAAAGACGCTGACACATCAAATCCTGCTGTTAAGGACATCGCTGACAGAACAGACTTCCTCGTTAAGCGTTCACAGTGGGTATTCGGCGGTGACGGCTGGGCATACGATATCGGTTACGGCGGTCTTGACCACGTAATCGCATCAGACCAGGATATCAATATCTTCGTTGTTGATACAGAGGTTTACTCAAACACAGGCGGTCAGGCTTCAAAGGCTACACCTACTGCTGCAATAGCTAAGTTTGCCGCTGCAGGTAAGAGAGTTAAGAAGAAGGATCTCGGTATGATTGCTACAACATACGGCTATGTATATGTTGCACAGATTGCTCTTGGCGCAAACATGCAGCAGGCTCTCACAGCAATCAAAGAGGCTGAGGCTTATCCGGGTCCGTCACTCGTAATCGCTTACGCTCCGTGTATCAACCACGGTATCAAGGCAAGAGGCGGTATGGGTAACTCAATCGCAGAGGAGAAGAAGGCTGTTGAAGCAGGCTACTGGCACCTCTGGAGATTCAACCCGGCTGCACCGGAAGGTACAAATCCGTTCACATTGGATTCTAAGGCTCCAACAGGCAGCATTCAGGAATTCATGAAGGGCGAGAACAGATACCTCCAGCTCCTGAGAGCGTTCCCGGACGAGGCACAGGGCTTGTTTGACAAGGCTGAAAAAGACCTGACTGACAGATATAATGTATATCTCAGAAAGGCTGCCGAGAAGTTTGGCGAATAATTCTTTTTGAATAATATTACAGGGCGACCGCATTTGCGGCCGCCCTTGTTTTTTTATAAATTGTAGTTTGTCGGGGAGTTCGCCCCGCCCGGTTGCGCTATGTTGCACAATTAATGCATGACAGTTACACTGTAGGGGCGGCATAATACCGCCCATGCAATGGGCGGTAATGCAAACTGCGGTAGGTGAGCTGTGAAACAGC
>CAJKEB010000061.1 GCA_905198865.1 uncultured Eubacteriales bacterium | reverse complement strand
ATTGCATCTAAAGTCAATAACATACCTAAGTTGTACTGTGTGTGCGCAGGCGAACCGCAATTAAACTATAATTTGTATTACAAAACAAAGGCTGTTGCAATCATCGTGCAACAGCCTTTATATTTCAGCTTAAAATATTATTAATTATTGAGTGCCGCCTGTGCCGCTGCAAGTCTTGCGATCGGAACACGGAACGGTGAACATGATACATAGTCAAGACCAATCTTGTGGCAGAACTCAACAGATGTCGGGTCTCCGCCGTGCTCGCCGCAGATACCTACATGGAGCGATTCTCTTACCGGCTTGCCAAGCTTGATCGCCATTTCCATCAGCTTGCCTACGCCTGACTGGTCGAGTTTTGCAAACGGATCGTTTTCAAATATCTTAGCGTCATAGTATGCGTCCAGGAACTTACCGGCATCATCTCTTGAGAAGCCATAGGTCATCTGAGTGAGGTCGTTTGTACCGAAGCAGAAGAATTCAGCCTCTGTCGCAATCTGGTCAGCGAGAAGCGCTGCTCTCGGAATTTCTATCATTGTACCAACCTGATACTCAAGCTCTGCGCCTGCCGCTGCGATTTCAGCGTCAGCAGTTTCTACAACTATGTTCTTAACGTATTTGAGTTCCTTTACATCGCCTACCAGCGGAATCATGATTTCCGGCACGATATTCCAGTCAGGATGCGCCTTCTTCACATTGATAGCCGCACGGATTACCGCGCTTGTCTGCATCTTTGCGATTTCCGGATAGGTAACCGCAAGACGGCAGCCTCTGTGTCCCATCATCGGGTTGAACTCGTGGAGAGATGCAATGATTGTCTTGATCTGCTCAACAGTCTTGCCCTGAGTCTTTGCGAGTGCTTCAATATCAGCTTCCTCTGTCGGAACGAACTCGTGAAGCGGCGGGTCTAAGAAACGAATTGTAACAGGATTACCCTCCAAAGCTTCATACAAGGCCTCAAAGTCGCTCTGCTGCATCGGAAGAATCTTAGCAAGCGCTGCTTCTCTTTCCTCAACAGTATCAGAGCAAATCATCTCTCTGAATGCGTCAATTCTGTTGCCGCCGAAGAACATATGCTCTGTACGGCAAAGACCGATACCTTCAGCGCCGAGCTCTCTTGCCTTCTTTGCGTCCTCAGGTGTGTCTGCGTTTGTTCTTACCTTAAGAACTCTGTACTTGTCGGCCCAGCCCATTATTCTGCCGAAGTTGCCGCTGATTGATGCGTCAACTGTCGGAATAATTCCGTCATAGATGTTACCGGTTGAACCGTCGATTGAAATGTAATCGCCCTCTGAATATGTCTTTCCGGCAAGAACGAACTTCTTGTTGTCCTCGTCCATAGCGATTTCAGAACAGCCGGATACACAGCAGATACCCATACCGCGCGCAACAACAGCCGCATGGCTTGTCATACCGCCGCGCACCGTCAGGATACCCTGAGCGGCTTTCATACCTTCGATATCCTCAGGTGAGGTTTCAAGTCTTACAAGAACAACCTTTTCGCCTCTTGCGTTCCACTCCTTAGCGTCCTCGGCCGTGAATACAACCTTACCGCATGCAGCGCCCGGCGAAGCAGCCAAAGCTCTTGCAACAGGCTGAGATTCCTTCAAAGCCTTCTGGTCAAACTGCGGATGCAGAAGTGTGTCAAGGTTTCTCGGGTCAATCATAAGAACGGCTTCCTTTTCGGAAATCATGCCCTCGTCAACGAGATCGCACGCAATCTGAAGCGCTGCCTGAGCTGTTCTCTTACCGTTTCTTGTCTGGAGCATATAGAGCTTCTTATCCTCAATAGTAAACTCCATATCCTGCATATCTCTGTAGTGGTTTTCAAGCTTGTTGCAAATCTCAACAAACTGGTTATATACATCAGGCATAACCTCTTTGAGCTGGTCGATCTTCTGAGGTGTACGAACGCCGGCAACAACGTCCTCGCCCTGAGCGTTCATCAAAAACTCGCCCATAAGGTGCTTCTCACCGGTAGCAGGGTCTCTTGTGAAAGCAACGCCTGTACCTGATGTCTCGCCCATGTTACCGAATGCCATCATCTGTACGTTTACTGCGGTACCCCATGAATAAGGAATATCATTGTCACGGCGATATACGTTTGCTCTCGGGTTATCCCATGAACGGAATACTGCCTTAATAGCGCCGAAGAGCTGTTCCTTCGGGTCTGTCGGGAAAGGCTCGCCGACCTTGTCCTGATACTCAGCCTTAAACTGGTCTGCGAGGTTCTTAAGGTCATCAGCTGTCAGCTCAACGTCCTGTGTAACGCCCTTTTCTTCTTTCATCTTGTCGATAAGAACCTCAAAGTATTTCTTGCCGACCTCCATAACTACGTCAGAATACATCTGAATAAATCTTCTGTAGCAGTCCCATGCCCATCTCGGATTGCCCGACTTCTTAGACATAACCTCAACAACTTCTTCATTAAGTCCGAGGTTCAGGATTGTATCCATCATACCGGGCATTGACGCTCTCGCACCGGAACGAACCGATACAAGCAGCGGATTTTCGAGGTCGCCGAACTTCTTGCCGGTGATTTCCTCCATCTTTGTGATGTTTTCAAGTATCTCTGCCTGAATATCATCATTAATCTTTCTGCCGTCCTCATAATACTGAGTACATGCCTCTGTTGAAATTGTGAATCCCTGCGGAACAGGTAAGCCAAGATTGGTCATTTCAGCCAGGTTCGCACCCTTACCGCCGAGAAGCTCTCTCATTGACGCGTCGCCTTCGCTGAAAAGGTATACATACTTCTTTGCCATTGGTCTAATCTCCTTAAATAATCTATATTTGTTCGTTTTTATTATATTTCTTATTTTCGTATTTGACGGAAAAACTTGTCGATTAACGACTTGCACTCGTCCTCCATAATGCCGCAATAGTATTCAAACTTTATATGCGGCTTTAGGGCTTCGTTTGACGCAACAAAGCCGAGCTCAGAATCGTATGCGCCAAAATAAACCCGCCTTATACGTGACTGTATAATCGCACCGGTACACATCAGACAAGGCTCAAGCGTGACATAAATATCACAGTCGCTGAGTCGCCATCGGCCGAGCTTTTTGCACGCAGCCGAAATTGCAGAAATCTCCGCGTGTTCAAGTGCATTCTTATTACACTCACGAGTGTTGTGGGTTCTTGCCACAATATTGTTATTGCATACGATAACCGCACCGACGGGAATATCTCCATGCTGAAACGCAAGCTGTGCCTCGTCGAGTGCCAAGCGCATAAATCGATTTTCGAAATGCGTCATACATACCCCAATACGTGATAATAGCCCTACTTTAATAAAAAATAGGGCAATTATATTTAACCTACAATGTAATTCTTAATCTCGTCAATGAACGTATCGCAGTCATCGCTGTGAACCTGCACATCGATAGGCTTTGAAAGGTCAAGACTGAAGATACCCATAATCGATTTTGCATCAACAACGTACTTGCCTGAAATCAAATCAACATCAAAATCATACTTTGTAACAATGTTTACAAAATTCTTTACGTCATTAATAGCCGCCAGTGAAATTGTAACCTTTTTCATTTCTATCAACCTCCAAAATTTTATTTGAAAATAATACTATTTTCTCCTACAATTATATAATTTTATCACCCAATAGTCAATCAAAAATACCATAATTATTATATAATTTTATCCGAAGTTTTTTATGCAAAATTCCTAAAAATTCCAGAACTCATAATATTAAATCTGTAAAATGTATCATTTTACCCCAAAATCTAACACAATTACAGAAATTTTGCCGATTTTTCTTTTGGTGTATAGTTTTTACGCTTAAAATACGGTGCATCTCGGACATGAGGACAGGGATTTAAAGCAGCAGGAGGTTGCGGAGGTTTTGAATATATCCCAAAGAACATATTCGGGTTATGAAACCGGCACACGCATGATTCCGTACACTTGCCTGATTAAGCTCGCAAAGTATTACAACACCTCGACGGATTATATTTTAGGCTTAACAGATAATCCAAGTCCATATCAGCAGAATTAGCGCCCGCAGTATTTAAACTGACTGGTGATAGGCACATTAAGCCTATTATTATCGACAGACAGAGTATAAAGAAAAACAAGCATATCGCCGTTTTATGGCGGTATGCTTGTTTTAGTTTTTGTGAGGTAAATAGAGGAACAATAAAAACTCTAAAATATCTATTTTATGCGGATTTTAATGGCTGAAACATATAAGGCTATTCATACACAATAGCTGAATTCACTAAATCCAGTAACGTTTTTCTCATTAGCTATACTTACTATAATACTATATTGCAAATCCGTTATATGAGCCAAAACCTAACATATAAACAGCCATTGCAATAGCCGTATCGTTGGGTTCCATGTGTTGCTCATTTGCAATTGCTTGTAATTCTTCCATTACGGTATCATGAGGGACAAGAGCCGAACCTAAATTATCGACCGCTTTCTGTATAACTTCAGGCAAAACCATACACATTTGATAAAAAGCATCTTCTTGTCCGGTTACTAAAGAATAGAATTTATCAATGCTTACTCTGCGAATAAGTTTATGTCCGACTTTGACCTTATCAACAGTTGTTTCCCATTTAATATTTTGTGAACGTTGAGCAATTGCTTCAACCAAAAAGCACGCGCAATCATCATCTTTTAATAATTGATTTTGCATTTTTATAAATGTCTTTCCGGCAGAAGCAGAATTCATAGTGTTGTGTTTATTTTTCATTTCCACATAAACAGTTTTTACTATATTTCCGTCAGGCAGCATTATTCCGTTATCGTCCTGATAGATAACATCCCAACCGCCTTGTTCGCCGTTTGGCGGAACATGACAGTTTTTTATATACTGAAATATTCTCTGATGAAAATACCCTATATCATTATTATTGGATTTATCTCGTTGTCTGAAAATTTCATTGCTTACTATTTCGTCCCAAGTAGACTGATACACGGTTTTATCAAAAATAAGCTTTATAGGGTCAATCAAATTTTTGTTAAATCTTTTTAAATCAAAAGATTCTAGTTTTTCACCGTATTTCTTTATAGTATCTTGAACATGAGTCTGAAAATCTTCTTCGCTGATAAATGATAAGTTCCACATCACAAGCACTCCAATCCCTCTTTTATTTTTACACCGATTTCATATGCTAAATTAACCGGCACTGCGTTTCCTACTTGCTTATATTGCTGCCCTACACTGCCGCAAAATTTCCAATCATCAGGGAAGCTCTGGCAGCGGGCGTTTTCTCTGACAGTAAAAGGTCTTGCTTCTAACGGATGACAGCGATCGGTTTGCTTTTGGCTCGGTGAGGTTAAGACTGCGAGTGAAGGCTCGTCCAAGCTTAGGCGTCTTAAGATCCCCGTTCTGCCGCCCTCCATATACCAACAGCTTTTCATATACTCCTTTGCAATATCTTCAGGGATATCACGCCAATATCCCCCCGGAGGTACTAATTCGAATATTTTTCTTTTATATTCAGAGTATTGCGTTCCCTCACTTTTCGGGCAATCCAACAAAATATCTCTTAGAACAGGTTTATATTTGTGCGGTGCAGGGAAATCAAACTTGATTTTATCTGCCAAATCGTTTCTGATTCCAATTGTTATAAGCCGTTCTCTTTTCTGGGCAACACCATAGTCCCAAGCATTTAATACTTTTATTTGGGTTTTTTTTATCGTATATCCCGCTTGCTCAAATATATCAAGTATCGTTTGATATGTTCTGCCTCTGTTATGAGTAAGCAGCCCTTTAACATTTTCAAATAAAAACATTTTAGGCTGTAACTTTTTCAAGAACAGCGCATAATGGTAAAATAATGTTCCTCGGGCGTCCTCCAATCCTAATCTCTTTCCCGCATAAGAAAATGATTGGCAGGGAGCTCCGCCGGATAATAAGTCAAGCTCGCCTTTTTTTATATCAAAATACTCCTCTAAATCCAAGCAAGAAATGTTTGCAATATCATCACAAATAACATTCCAGTCGGGACGATTACACTTTAAAGTGTCGGCAGCATACTTATCTATTTCAACTAAGGATATAGTGTCAAAACCTGCTTTTTCTATCCCAAGCGCCAAACCTCCAGCACCTGCGAATAATTCAATGGTAGTCGGCGTGTGATTAACTTTAGGTGATTCATTTACAATCTCCATTACATCGCCTATATTACAATCTAATGCAATACAAATTTTCTCAATACTTTCCATAGAGACTGTTTCGTCTTTCCCCATTTTTGCCAACACATTAAAACTAATGCCTGCACATTCTTTTAAATCTGTTCTTTTTAAATTTTTATCAATCAATATTTTCCACAATTTATTATAGCTTACGGGCATTTTTTGTACCTCTCTAAAAATTACACAAGAATGGTTATCTAAATTATAGCACATATTTGCAGAAAAGTCAATAAATCTCACGATATCATTAGAAAATCTCTATATTACACAAACATTGCAATTCACTTTTGTTTTTATACGACTATTTAATACTTATTGATATAATATAATAAAAAGTAAAATAAATTTTTTCCAATCGCTTGTAATTTTTGTATTTATATGTTAAAATGGCTGTTGACAAGAAACAATGATGGAGGGAAGCAAAATGATTAAGTTTACGAAAATGCATGGCATAGGTAATTGCTATATTTACATCAACTGTTTTGAAGAAGAAGTATTTAACCCGGGCAAGATGGCAGAGTTTGTATCTGATATGCACTTTGGCATCGGCAGTGACGGATTGGTATTGATTTTGCCGTCAGAGGTTGCGGATTTTAAGATGCGCATATTCAACGCCGACGGCTCTGAAGCCGAGATGTGCGGAAACGCCACAAGATGCGTGGGTAAGTATGTTTATGAAAACGGCCTCACGAAAGAGAGAAAGATTACGCTTGAGACCCTTGCCGGAATCAAGAAGCTCGACCTTGATGTTGTGAACCACGAGGTTCAGACCGTGACGGTTGATATGGGCAAGGCGGTTCTTGAGCCTGAAAATATTCCTATAAATATTCCCGGCGATAAGGTTGTTAACTCGCCGATAACGGTAGACGGTACCGAATATAATATTACTGGAGTTTCAATGGGCAATCCTCATGCGGTTGTATTTGTTGACGATGTTGACAGCTTAAATCTTGAGGAACTCGGCCCGAAATTTGAGAACCACGAGCTGTTTCCGGAACGTATCAATACCGAATTTATTCAGGTAATTGACGAATCGACTTTAAAGATGCGTGTTTGGGAAAGAGGCAGCGGCGAGACATGGGCATGCGGCACAGGCGCCTGTGCGTCCGTGGTTGCGGCAGTGCTTAACGGCTTCTGCTCACAGGACAGAGAGATTAAGGTTAAGCTCAGAGGCGGCAATCTCTATATCACATATAAGAATGACGGAACTGTTATCAAGAAAGGCCCTGCGGCATTTATCTGCGAGGGCGAGGTTGAAGTTCCGCCGGTTGCCAGATAAGCAGAGAATTATTAACTTTTTATATACTATCCTGCCGGCTTGATATTTAAGGCGGCAGTGCGGTAAAAGACTATTTTAAGGAGTGTTGGTTTTGAAGTTAAACGAGAACTATTTGAATTTGAAAGAAAGCTATCTCTTTTCCGAGATTGCCAGAAAGGTCAATGACTATTCTGCCGCAAATCCGGATAAGAAGATTATCCGGCTCGGTATCGGCGATGTAACGCTTCCGCTCGTACCGGCTGTTATTGACGCTCTCCATAAGGCTGTTGACGAGATGGGCAGCCAGGCGACTTTCAGAGGCTACGGTCCTGAACAGGGCTATGACTTCCTGAGAGAAAAGATTGTTGATTATTACAAGAAGAACACTATCAGAATTGATATGGACGAGGTTTTCATCAGTGACGGAGCAAAGAGTGACGTCGGCAATATCACCGATTTGTTCGATAAGGATAACACTGTTCTTATACCCGACCCGGTGTACCCTGTTTATGTTGATACAAACATCATGAACGGTCGTAAGATTGTGTTCCTGAACGCGAATGCGGAAAACGGCTTCTGCCCGCTGCCTGAGGGCAATGAAAAGGCGGATATAATCTACCTGTGTTCTCCGAACAACCCGACAGGAGCGGTTTATACCAAGGAACAGCTCAAGGTTTGGGTTGACTATGCGCTTAAGAACAAAGCGATTATCCTGTTTGACGCGGCATATGAGGTGTTTATCCAGGACGATGACCTTCCGAAGAGTATTTACGAGATTGACGGCGCAAAGAGATGTGCTATTGAGTTCTGCTCACTCTCAAAGACCGCAGGATTTACCGGTACAAGATGCGGATATACAATCGTTCCGAAGGACCTCAAGTTCAAGGTTGCAAAGCTCAAGGTAAAGGGTCTTAAGGTTGAGAACACCGAGGTTCAGCTCAACAAGCTGTGGCTCAGACGTCAGACGACAAAATTCAACGGCGTACCGTATATTGTCCAAAGAGGCGCAGAGGCTGTCTTTACCGAAGAAGGCAGAAAGCAAATCATGGAGAATATAAACTACTACCGTGAGAATGCTAAGGTTATCGCTGATACAATGGACGAGATAGGCATTAAGTATATCGGCGGTATCAATTCGCCGTATATCTGGCTGCGCTGTCCGAACGGTATGGGTTCATGGGAGTTCTTTGATTACCTGCTTGAAAATATTAATGTTGTCGGCACGCCGGGCGCAGGCTTCGGAGAGAACGGCGAAGGCTACTTCCGCCTGACCGCATTCGGCGATAAGGACAATACAGTTGAGGCAATGAACAGATTTAAGAAGCTGTTCGGCGCTGATTCAGCGCCTGCTGCCGAGCCTAAAGCCGATGCTGAGCCGGTTGATGAGACTGCTGCGGACGCTGAGTAATAAATTTAAACATACAAACCAAAATCACTTCATATATTCTATGGAGTGATTTTTTTATTTTTAGGCGGTGATTTCAGTGAAGTTCAGCGATATGCGTTCCAAAGAAGTAATCTGCGCCCGTGACGGACAGCGGCTCGGCTTTGTGTCGGACATGGAGTTTGATGAGAATACAGGCCGTATAAGCTCAATTATTGTGCCGGGCGCTTATCGGTATATGGGAGTTTTCGGCAGGGAAGACGATGTTGTCATAGATTGGGAGCGTATAACAACTATCGGCGAGGATTTGATAATTATAGAACCCAAATATAGCTTGGATAAAGGTGAATAGGTGTCGAATTTTTTGTTATTGTTCTTTTTGCAATATACAATATGTTGAGCTATAATTTTTTAAGTAAACAATATAGCTGAATACAAAAGAGAAACAGAAAGGATGACAAAAAATGATATTTGATTATTTAAAGAGGGGCTATGAACCCGAAAACACAGTTACGGTTGACCCGGAGGTGCATGAGCTTGACAGGTCGGAAATGCAAATAGACCTGTCAGGACTTGCTCCGTCGCCGAGAATAGTCAATCACGGCAACTCGCAGTCAATTCCGATAAACAGCATAAAGCCGAACCCCAACCAGCCGAGACTTGAGATTGACGAGGAAGCGCTCAATGAGCTTGCCGCGTCAATCGAAAACTACGGATTGATGCAGCCGATAACCGTCCGCCAGGTAATACCGTTCGAATATGAGCTGGTAGCGGGTCAAAGGCGGCTTGCTGCGTGCAAGATGCTTGGCATGGATTACATACCGGCAATTATAATGAAGGTAAGCGAATCCGACAGCGCGGTTCTTGCCCTTGTCGAAAATATCCAGCGTGAAAATTTGAATTACATAGAGGAAGCCGAAGCGTTTGTGACGGTGATTAACGAGTTCGGATTGACGCAGGACGAGCTTGCCGAGAAGCTCGGAAAAACCCAGTCAACAGTGGCGAATAAGATAAGAATACTAAAGCTGCCGCTCAAAATCCGTGCAATGCTGTGCGAGTACGGACTGACTGAACGCCACGCAAGAGCATTGCTTAAGCTGCCTAATGAGAAAATGCAGCTTGAGGTGTTAAACGAGGTGATAAAGCGCGGACTGAACGTGTCCAAAACCGAAGCGTTGATTGAAAAACGCCTCAAGAAAGAAAAAGAAAGTATCGAAGCAGAGAATTTCGAGAAAAAGCCGGGACACCTTCCGCATACATTTAAAGATATAAGAATATTCTCGAATACGATAAGAAAAGCGGTAGAACTGATGAACAAAAGCGGCGTAAAAGCCACAACCAAACGCCGCGAAAGCGATGAGTATATAGAATATACAATAAAAATCCCGAAGTAAAAAGCAAATCGGCCGGTGCGATAAATTATAGTTTAAATTAATAAAGCCCTCTCCGTCAGCTCCGCTGACACCTCTCCCGGAGGGAGAGGCTTTTGGGG
>CAJKEB010000060.1 GCA_905198865.1 uncultured Eubacteriales bacterium | reverse complement strand
CGCCCATTGCATGGTCGGTGTCCGGCTGCAAGCTTAGCTTGCAATAACTGTTTGTTAAACTATAATTCATATTACTTAATCATTGAACTCTATCTTAATTTCAGTTCCTTTGCCCGGCTCGCTGTTTAGCGTGATCTTTCCGCCGTGTATAATCGCAGCATGCTTCACAATCGAAAGTCCGAGTCCTGTTCCGCCTGTTTCTTTTGAATGGCTCTTGTCAACACGATAGAACCGTTCAAATACTCTGTCCTGTTCCTCTTTGGCAATGCCTATTCCGTTGTCCTTAACCGATATAAACGCCTTACCCTGCTCTGTTTCGACCGCAGTGAGTTTAACGCTTCCGCCGGGTTTATTATAGCGTATTGAATTATCGACAAGGTTATATATCATCTCGTGCAGAAGCCTTGCGTTTCCGTTTATCTTTACCGGCTTTAAGTCGGTCTCAAGCGTGATTTCCTGTTCGTCAGCTTTGCTCTTGAGCTCTGCGCACACTTCTTCACCGACGCTTGAAACATCAACCTCAGACATTTCAATATTTACCGAATTCTCATCGAGGCTGGACAGACGTATAATATCGTCAATCAGCGCCAGAAGCCTTTTTGCCTCTGAGTTAATCTGGTTTAAAAATCTCGGCGCGTCCTCCGGCTTGGCTATACCGGCCTTCATTATCTCGCTGCAGCCCATGATTGAAGTGAGCGGAGTCTTAAGCTCATGAGATACATTGGCTGAGAACTCGCGGCGCATCTTTTCCGCCTCTTCGCGTTCGGTTACGTCATGCACAAACATAACCACTGCATACACGTCCTTGCCGGACTTATCCTTCTTGAAGTTCTTATTGACCGACGAGACTGATATTCTGTATATTCTGCCGTCACGCTCAATCGTTGTGTCCGCAGATTTACCTAACAGCGCATTTTGAATTGCTGTTCTGTAAAGCGGCTCACGGCAGATTTCAAGATAGCTCTGCGGCTCGTTGTCTCTCTTAAAACCGAACACATTTTCCGCCGCTTTGTTGGCTGAAATAACATTTCCGTCAGTATTGATAATCACAAGACCATCGTGCATATTTTCGGTTATGTATTCGTTTTCGCGCCTGTTCTCATAGATAGTGGTTATCTGCTTGGTCATCTCTTTATTTTGTCTGTCGATTTTAACAAGAAGCGGTGACAGCTCGTCATATGTCTTTGTATTGAGCGGGTCATCAATATCCAGCTTGTTTACCGGGCCTATAATGTTGTTGGTAAGAAATCCTGCAACCGCCATGGCAATAGCCAGAAGAATCAAAATCGAAAACAAAATACCCGGCAAAGCCTTTGTCACAATACCGAACATACTCGAAGTTTCGGAAGCAACACGAACTACATCGCCGTTCTTCAGCTTCACGGCATAATAATAGGTTTCCTTGCCGAAGGTGGTCGATGTTCTGGTACTCTCGCCGCTGCCGTTTTGAAGCGCCTGCTTTACCTCAGGGCGGTCGCTGTGGTTTTCCATGTCAGCATAATCACTTAAGTTATCGTATTTGACCGTACCATTGCCTGAGATAACAGTTATACGGTTCTCGCCGATATTTCCGATTTCCTTTAAGTCAATTTCGTTTTCAGACAAGTCCTGCAAACTGCTGATATATTGGGCTTCGATTCTGACCTGCTGACGGATTTCTTTTGACATGATATTATACATCAGCGTTATAATAAGAACAGAAGTCAGCAATACTGTAATCAGCGTTGTAAATGTGATTCCCGCAAATATTCTCTTACTTAATTTCATAGAATGTCCTCCGTGTCTGTGTCTTAAGGTAGCAATAAAGCCCGGCAAGCAATATATTTTGTTGCTTCCGAGCCGGATTTATTGTTCCGATTATTGTTCCGCGGCACGGTAACCCACGCCTCTTACGGTTTTTACTATTTCGCCGCTCTGACCGAGCTTTTGACGCAAGGTACGAATATGTACGTCTATCGTCCTTGTCTCGCCGTCAAAATCATAACCCCAAACTTGCTCAAGCAAAATATCACGGGTTATGACATTGCCCTCGTTTTTCATAAGCAGCTTGAGTAATTCAAATTCCTTTAAGGTAAGCTCAACCGGGTTTCCTCCGGCAGTAACGGTATGCCTTTTGCTGTCAAGCACAACGTCCTTAATAACATATATATCGCTTTTGGTCGGATTTGAAGAATTACCGCTGCGCCTTAACACAGCCTTTATTCTGGATATAAGCTCCATTATTCCGAACGGCTTGGTAACATAATCATCTGCTCCGCTGTCAAGCCCAACCACTTTGTCATATTCGGTATCTTTTGCTGTGAGAAGTATAACCGGAATTTTTTCGGTCTCAGGATTTCTGCGGAGTTTTTTGAGAATACTCACACCGTCCTCGCCGGGCAGCATAATATCCAGAAGTATCAAATCGGGCAGGTTTTCACCGGACAGCACATCAAAAAGTTCCTTGCCGCTTTCAAATCCTCTCGCATCAGTGCCGGTGTTTTCAAGGCTATAAATCACAAGCTCACGAATTCCTGCATCGTCTTCAACACAATATATCATTTTTTAATCCCCTTACTCGTTAATATTTCACAGCCGAATCCAGTTTTGTCGTATGATTTAATCACATGCGGCAGCATATTCATCTTGGAAATCGGCGTTGTGACCCCAATAAAAACAGGGGTTTGAGGGGATAGTGTCCCCTCATCAGCTATGTTCTCCTGTGATTGAAAACTCTACCCATTCCGCAATATTAACCGCGTGATCGCCGATACGCTCAAGGTACTTCGCAATCATAAGCAAATCAGTTACCATAGAGCCTTCGTCTACGTTTTCGACAATATAATTAATAAGGTCTTGTCTGACTTCTTTGAAAAGCGTATCTACCTTATCGTCACGTTCAATAACGTCGCGCGCAAGCTCAAGGTTTCTGCCGACAAACGCATCAACGCTCTCTGTCACCATTTTTGATACCGCTTTAGTCATTTTTTTAATATGTTCGCTGTTGCATCCGGTGCCAAACTCAGTTCTTGACACAATATAAGCTATGTCAGCCGCCTGGTCACCGATACGCTCCATATCAGTAATCATCTTAAGCGCTGCGGAAACAAGCCGCAAATCCCTTGCAACAGGCTGCTGCTGAAGTAAAAGCTTGAGACAGAGGTTTTCAATTTCACGCTCCATCTCATTGATCTCAACTTCGATTGAAATTGCCTCATCAGCCTTTATCAGATCATGCGATAAAAGTGCGTCAACGGCACAGGCAATAGCGTTTTCACACATTGCGCCCATTTCGATTAAATTCTTATTTAACAATTCCAGCTGTTTATCAAAATTATTTCTCATAGTATCATCCAAACCTTCCTGTAATATAATCCTCTGTCCTCTTATCCTTAGGCATCGAGAACAGTTTTTCCGTATCACCGAACTCGATAACCTCTCCCAAAAGGAAGAAGGCTGTCTTGTCGGATATACGCGTGGCTTGCTGCATGCTATGAGTAACTATAACTATAGTATACTTCTTTTTCAGTTCAAGCGCAAGGTCTTCTATCTTAGAAGTTGAAATTGGGTCAAGAGCTGAAGTCGGTTCGTCCATAAGCAGTACTTCGGGTTCAACAGCAAGAGCACGTGCAATACAGAGCCGCTGTTGTTGTCCGCCCGACATGCCGAGGGCGCTTTTTTTCAATCTGTCTTTAACTTCATCCCAGATTGCCGCGTCAGTCAGAGACTTTTCAACAATTTCATCAAGTTTTGCCTTCGATCTTATACCGTGGGTTCTCGGACCGTAGGCGATGTTGTCATAAATACTCATCGGGAACGGATTTGGCTTTTGAAAAACCATTCCCACACGTTTACGCAATTCGTTTGTATCGATATCCTTATAGATATCCACGCCGTCCAGTCTGACCTCTCCGTCAATCTTACAGCCTTCGACCAAATCATTCATACGATTGAGGGTCTTAAGCAGTGTCGACTTACCGCAGCCGGACGATCCTATGTATGCGGTAATTTCATTCTTCGGGATTTCCATATTCACATTTTTCAAAGCGTGAAAATCGCCGTAATGAAGATTCAAGTTTTTAATACTTAATATTGTATCCATAAGATATTTCCTTTGCAATATATTTTTTAGCTCTTGGCTATCCTTTTAGCTAAAGCCGAGGAAGCCGCGTTAAGCAGCACTACAATTATAAGGAGTACAACCGCAGTGGCATATGATTGGTTTGTGTTCAGACCCTCGCTCCACAGCGCATACATGTGAACTGCCATAGTACGTCCCGAACCAAGGAGGTTGGACGGCACCTGAGCTACTGTACCGGCTGTGTAAATAAGAGCAGCTGTCTCACCAACTATTCTTCCTATTGAAAGCACTACGCCCGACAGGATACCGGGTATTGCCGAGGGCAGAACAATTTTGAATACTGTTCTGAGCTTGCCTGCGCCCAAGCCGAAGCTGCCTTCACGGTATGAGTCCGGTACGGCTTTAAGCGCTTCCTCTGTGGTTCTCATTATAACCGGAAGTATCATTATTACCAGAGTGAATGCGCCGGCAAGCAATGAATATCCCCACGAAAACGTTGTAACAAAGAGAAGAAATCCGAACAAGCCGTAAACTATAGACGGAATACCCTGCAAGGTTTCAGTAGTAATTCTGACAATGCCGACAACTTTGTTTCCGCGCTTTGCGTATTCAACCAGGTATATAGCCGAAAACACGCCGAGCGGTACCGCAATAACCAGTGAAAGAGCCGTCATGGTAATTGTGTTTATGAGCGCCGGGAAAAGCGACACATTCTCGGAATTATATACCGGATTGAACAGGTCTAAGGACAGATTTGGTATACCCTTAATCAAGATGTATAAAATAAGGCATATGAGTACACCGAATGTCAGCAGTGCCGCAAGATATACCAAAAACTTTAGTGCGGCAGACTGGACCTTTGCACCGGTAATTTTAGGTTTTGTCTCCCTTATCGGCACCGCAAGCGCCGATTCACCTGAATTTGAATTAATTAACTTACTCATTTACTCTCTGACCTCCTTTTTAAAACAGAAAAGCTGAGGTTTATAATCAATATAAAAACAAAGAGTATTACGGCAGTGGCAATAAGCGCTTCTCTGTGAAGATCAGCGGCATATCCCATTTCAAGCACGATATTAGCCGTCATTGTTCTGAGCCCCTTCAAAATACCTCTCGGCATTGCCGCCTGATTTCCGGCAACCATAATAACCGCCATCGTCTCGCCTATTGCACGGCCTATACCAAGAATAACGGCCGCCAGAACGCCGGATTTTGCCGCAGGCAGAACCGTCATAAACACGCTGCGTTCATGGCTTGCGCCGAGCGCTCTCGCTCCCTCATAATAGCTTTCGGGAACTGCTCTGAGTGACGATTCGCTGACCGAAATAATAGTCGGGAGTATCATTATGCCAAGCACTATCGATGCCGCCAGCATACTTGTACCGCTGCCGCCGAAAATATTTCTGATGAGCGGCACTATTACCATAAGTCCGAAGAAGCCATATACAACCGATGGTATACCTGCCAGAAGCTCAACTGCCGGCTTCAGAGCCTTATACAGATTTTTGGGGCAAAAATGTGTCATAAACACTGCAACCAATATTCCGATAGGAACACCGATAATAATTGCTCCGCCCGTAACGTATACACTGCCCAGAATCATAGGCAGTATACCGTAAATGTTGTTGCCCGGCTTCCACTGCTTGCCGATTAAAAAGTCAAACAGTCCGATTTCTTTCATTGCCGGAATTCCGTTTGCAAACAGGAATACGCAAATCAGCGCAACTGCAAGTATTGATACGCATGCACAGAACAGAAACACTCCGTGCATGAAGTTTTCTTTAAATTTCATCATAATATCAGCCCCTGGAAATTAAAGCTCTCCCCACTCGGTAATTTCGCCTGTGTAAATCTTCTTAACCTGCTCAGATGTGATGCTGTCGACTGAACTGTTGTTATTTACGATTACGGCTATACCGTCAAGAGCTATTACTGTTGATTTAACACCCTTTTCGGATTCGCTTGATTTAAGCTCACGGCTTGCCATACCTATATCACAAACGCCGTCTATTGCATTGTTTACGCCTGTGGTAGAGTCACTCTGCTGTACTTCGATTGTTGCGTCCGGGTTTACTGCTATGTAGGCTTCCTTAAGCTTCTCCATAACCGGTGTTACTGATGATGAGCCTGAAACAACTATCTTGCCAGCCGGCTTTGTTCCGGCATAAGCTCCGGTATTGCCTTCTGAAATGTAGCTGTTATCCTCAACAACCTTCTGTCCGTCCGCACTCAGAATAAATGCGATAAAGTCCTGTGCAACTTCTGATAGACCGTCCTTTGTTACTATGTTAAACGGACGTGATACCTTATATGTACCGCTCTTAATATTATCTGCTGTAGCCTCTGCGCCGTCAACCTTAAGAGCCTTAACGCTGTCGTTGAGTGAACCCATCGAAATATAACCGATTGCGTTCACATTGCCTGCTACGCTTGTCATCATAACTGATGTACTGTTTGTAATGTCTGCTGCATCTGTTGTCATGTCAACCTTTTCGCCGTTCACTTCTTCTTCAATTTTGAAAAGCTCAACAAAAGCTCCTCGTGTGCCTGAACCATCCTCACGTGAGATTACCGTTATATCTCCGCCGGCAGAGCTTGATGTACTGCCTGTACTGCCTGAATTTCCGCACGATACCATGAACACGCTGCAAAGCATAGCCGCCATTGAAACCGATAAAACCTTTAATAAATTTTTCTTGATTTTCATGTTTAACTCTCCTTTTTAACATATTTATTTTACATTTCCTAACGAATACATATTATTATCATTTTGTAAAGTCTGAAAGCATATATACGTTAAATCTATGTAAAATCCTATCTAAATATTTAATTATGTATTTATAAAAGCAAATTTAACGTACTGCGCCAAGCTTCTGCACGCTGAACTCTGATTACTGTGTTGACTTTTCGGAATATCGGGGGTATAATATTATAGCTTGGTGGCAAAAATTTCTGATATACTATATAACGAGGTGAGAGCATGGCGGAAAAGAAAAACGACAGGGTCATTGCCCAGAACAAAAAGGCATTTCACGACTATTTTGTCGATGAGGAATTTGAAGCGGGAATTGAGCTTTTCGGCACCGAGGTCAAATCAGTGCGCGCAGGGAAAGTCAACCTGAAGGACAGCTATGTATCACTAAAGACAGGCGAGGCTATTCTCATAGGTATGCACATAAGCCCGTATGAACAGGGCAACATCTTCAACCGTGAGCCGCTCAGGTCACGCAGGCTTCTGCTGCACAGGCGTGAAATCAACCGCCTTATCGGACTGACTCAGCAGGAGGGATATACTCTGATACCACTGAGAGTGTACCTCAAAAATCAGCTTGTCAAGGTCTCGGTCGGTTTGTGCCGGGGCAAGAAGAACTATGACAAGCGTCAGGACATTGCGCGGCGTGACGCAAAGCGCGACATGGAACGCGCGCTCAAGAATAAAATAAGATAAAATTTTTACAGGAGTTGATATATATGACAATCAAAGAATTACAGACCGCTATGATTGCGGCAATGAAGGCAAAGGAAAAGGCAAGAAAGGACACCATATCAAGTCTTATCGCGGCAGTAAAGAAATCTGCCATTGACGCAGGCTGCCGTGACGATATTCCGGAAGAAATGGTAGACAGCGTTATATTAAAGGAGCTTAAAACCGCAAAGGAGCAGGTTGACACCTGCCCGGCTGACAGAACCGAGCTTCTGGAAGAGTACAACGCCAAGGTTGAGGTCATAAAGGAATTTGCGCCCAAGCAGATGGACGCCGATGAGATAAAAGCTGTCATAACCGAAAAGTTCGCCGATGTGATTGCCACAGGCAACAAGGGCTTGATAATGAAGTCGGTCATGGGCGAGCTTAAGGGCAAGGCTGACGGTAAGCTCATCAATCAGATAGTATCGGAATTGTGTAAGTAATTAAGATATGACTCCGCCTTGTAAAAGCGGAAAGGTCTGACAATATTGTCACATCTGAAAGGAAACAGCAATGATTACTAAAGTATTTGATATGAGCGTGGATTATAAAGCTCTCGGTTCAAACGAGCCGAATGAAAAGGCGCGCCTGACCTCTTACATACTTGAGCCGTCGCTTGTCGGTTCAACTGTCTGGAACAAGCGGCCGGCTGTAATCGTATGCCCGGGCGGAGGCTACCGCACGCGCTCAAAGCGCGAAGCTGAACCGATAGTTATGAAATACTGCGCTGCGGGATTCCACTGCTTTTTACTCGACTATTCGGTCGCGCCTACCGGCTGGCCCGCTCCGCTGTGCGAGCTGTCAAAGGCGGTACGCACTGTCAGGGGCTTAGCTGACGAGTATTTCATAGATCCCGACAAGATTTTTGTCTGCGGATTTTCGGCAGCCGGTCATCTTGCGGCAAGTCTCGGTGTTTATTATGACGAGCCGGTAATCAAAGACGGCAGCGGCTGCACAAACAGCGGCGATAACATGCCGAACGGTCTTATCCTGTGTTATCCTGTTATCACCGGCGAGGACGGCAAGACCCACGCAGGGACAAAAGAAAACTTTTCGGAGGGCTTAAAGCCCGAGAAGCTGGAGTATTTCAGCCTCGAAAAAAGAGTAACGCCCAAAACCCCGAAGTGTTTTATCTGGCATACGTTTGAGGACAGCTCAGTGCCGGTTTACAGTTCAATGAGGTTTGCCGAGGCACTGCTTGAAAACGGCGTCGAATACGAGCTTCATATCTATCCGAGCGGCAAGCACGGCTTATCTCTCGGCAACAGGCTCACAATGGCCGAGGATAAGCACTATATGCCCTATGTTTCGGGCTGGATTGACCTTTCGATAAACTGGATAAATAAATTTTGATTTAAGACGCTTAGCGCAAGGAGTATCAGGAAAAGTTCCCGATACTCCTTTTTAGTGCAAAATTCAGACATATACATATATTGCCGCAGCGCCCTTTACGGCAGCGGGATGCTTATTTTTTTGATTTCAGAATATTATTAAGTTCTTCTCTTGTCTGCGTATAAGTACGTGCCGGAACAGTTTTAACCTCTGAAATCAACTATAAAATAGGTTGTATTTATCCTAAGTTTGTGATATAATAATTTCAGAGGTGATAATTATGACAGTTGATACAAAATTATTAGTACCAATGACAGATGCAAATCAAAATTTTTCTAAGGTTGTCAGAATTGTTGATGAAAACGGTATGGCTGTTATTTTGAAAAATAATAAACCCAGATACCTTATTTTGGATTTTGATGAATACGATGAAATTCAGACAGCAAGACAAAAAATTCTTGATAAAACCGCTAATGATTTAATAGATGAAAATCTTGAAGCATTTACGGAGTTGGCGAAATGATTATTCTTACCAAGGAAGAAGTTTTGCGATTACACGAAAAATTGCTTGAAAAAACAGGCGGATTACCCGGTGTGCGTGATATGGGTATGCTTGTATCGGCAGTATTAAACTGTATGCAAACTTTTAATGAAACAGAGCTTTATCCTACTGTGCTTGAAAAATCAGCCAGAACAGCCTTTTCGATTTGCAAAAACCACCCGTTTAATGACGGAAATAAAAGAACCGCAATTCTTACAATGCTGGTAATTTTAAAGCTGAATAGTATCAATTTGACATACTCACAAAAAGAATTGATTGATTTAGGATTGGGAATTGCTGACGGAAGTGTTAATTATGAAAATATTGTTGAATGGATAAAACAACACAGCAAATGAAATTTAAAATACTTGCTGATAAAAAAACTGCCGACAAAAGTCGACAGTTTTTTCTATGATGGTCGGAGTGACTGGATTCGAACCAGCGGCCACCTGAACCCCATTTTGCGACTCAGCTCATTAAGATAAATTATATTTGTTTATCTTTCTTTATGCTGTGTCCTTTAAAACACCGTAATAACGTTAATTATAATAGTTATATCTTCAAAAGCCCTTTGTATATAAATTTTTTGATTAAAACAATTGTAACGTAATTATATTGGAAAAATATTGGAATTTATCTAAGTATACCATTTAAACTATTTCCCAATTCTCTCTTATGTTCTACAGTAAGATGCGTATATAAGTTTATTGTTGTTCCAATATCCTCATGACCAAGCCACTCTGAAATCTCCTTCATCTTCCAGTTTTTGAGCAATAGCATCGAGGCACAAGAATGTCTTAAATCATGCCATCTTATATGTGGTAAATTATATCGTTTAAGTATTTTTTGTAAAGTTTTTGAAGGATAACTCGGAAAATATATATTTCCGTCCTCTTTGGTAAAAACATAACCC
>CAJKEB010000059.1 GCA_905198865.1 uncultured Eubacteriales bacterium | reverse complement strand
GGGCGGAGGCGGCGAGCGCAACTGGGTGGGCGAACTACTCGTCAAACTATAATTTGTATCACAAAAACCGTGGCTGCTGCATAAATAATTGCAGCAGCCTTATGCAGTAGCCTTATTAAGTTTATAAGTTTATAAATTGTAATAATTTGTTTATTGATTTTTTTTGAAATTGTGTGTATAATTAATTAAAAATAATAAATACACTATAATTTGAAGGTGAGAAAATCGCATGGTTAACTATGATAATAACCAGTACGAGGACTTCCTCGGGATTGTCGGAGATTTGATTACTGCTCCGGAATTCAAAAAGCTCGAAAACTGTCCGCATCACTATGGCGTCAGCAGATATCAGCATTGTATTAACGTTGCGTATTATAGTTATGTATTATGTAAGAAACTCGGACTGAATTATGTTGCAGCGGCAAGAGCCGGCTTGCTTCATGACCTGTTCTATTATGACTGGCACGGTTCAGGACTCGGTATGGCAAAACATGCGGTAAAGCATTCCGCTATCGCGCTTGAGAATGCCGAAAAGCTTACTGAGCTGTCAGAGCTTGAACGTGATATTATTAAAAATCACATGTGGCTTTGCGGCAACATATGGCCGAGACACAGGGAATCTTATATCGTTTCGCTTGCAGATAAAATCTGCGCTGTCTGGGAGGTAAGCTACAGCCTTAAGCAGAAACTCATTGTCGCTGTTGACAGTGCTTAGCCGAAATTTTAAATATACCGAAGATTTTTCCGGTTGTTTTTTTGATTAACAGTACAAACTAATTTAAACGTAAGTATTTTAATGGAGGAAGGTGAGTATAATGAAATTTGGAACAAGACTTAAAAGGATAATAGGTATAGGCATCGCAGGAATTATGGTGGCAGGAGTTCTGGCGTCATGCGGCACTAAAACCCCGAAAAACACAGATAATAACCACGGTGCTGAATCATCGGTTAATAATACTATTGACGGAAATGCAGCTTCAACTCCTGATGGGCATGAAGCCACAAGCACTTTCAGCCCAAAAGCTGATGACAAAGCGGCAGAGCACGATGGCACAGTTCCCACAGTCAAGCCGCAGACTGCTGAAGAAGCGGCAAACGATGCCGGAGCAATCGCCAACGAAATTGCAAGTCTTGAACAGCTTATTGCAGAGGGCAACTTTGACGACGCTATGATGCAGATACGTGCGCTGCTCACAAAGAATTTGACAGAAGCACAGAAGGAAGTTGTAGAGTCCTACAGAAAATTGGTTGAAGATAAGATGTCCGGCGGACTTACAGACTAAAGATTTTAACTGCGCACTTGGTTTTTATCAAGTGCGTTTTTTTATATTTTAAGAAAACATAATTGTAGAACGCTGTATCAAAATATGTCGAATTAGATATTTTTGGCAAATTTATTAAATTTTTCTTGACAAACTATATGCCTTGTGATACAATTTGTACAAGAGTTAAGGCTTTGTTATGCTTAGCTTGACAAATTTTTAGGAGGTAAATTACATGACAGGAAAAGTTAAATGGTTTAACGCAGAAAAAGGCTTCGGCTTTATTGAAGGCGAGGACGGCAAGGATGTTTTTGTTCATTTTTCTGCTATAACCATGGATGGTTACAAGACGCTCGAAGAGGGCGCATCAGTTGAATTTGATGTTATCGAAGGTGCCAAAGGTCCGCAGGCTGTAGATGTTAAGCCTATGTAGTCCTTTTTAATATATTCTATATATTACAATTTCAGATTTCAGAAAGATTTTAAACTACAAAAACCAAATCGACCGCTCTTTTACAGAGCGGTTGCTGTTTTATAATGATAAATCTGTCAATGAGATGGAACTGATAAAAAAGCTATCAGATGCAGAATATATAAAAACAGCAGCCGGACTTTTAATATATAATTGTCGGTGTTTCAAATAGCCCGATATCTGAAGTTATATATTCCTCTGTATAATTATCACCAAAAGGACAGAAACAACTATCTTTAGTGACAAGAGGTTTATTAGTAATATGCAACGGGCCAAGCATATTACGAGGACTTCCAAAAACACTTATAACTATCTTATTTTCACCCAATTTGATAAGCTTTGAAACATTAATAACAGCATCCGCTTTCCACGGAATCGGAAATTTTACTCCGTTTATTTCTGCATTTGCACAAGTTCCTTTAAATCCTCTGACATCAAGATACATTTCATCGGTAATCTCATGAATATTACAGCTGAATATGTAATCTATACCGCCCGGATAATGGAGATATCCCTGTTTTGTTATACTTCCTGTCATAAGAGCTTTAGGCTTTTCGCAGATTTCACGCTGTTCATTAACCCCAAACTCTCCTATTATATAACAGTTTTCAAGTTCCATACCTCGGCTTTGCCCAAATATTCTCCATCAAGACTGTATCTGCACCTGTCAAGAGTAAGAACATTTGGCGTATCGTTTTTATAATCCGTCAAAGTAAGCGCTATAACTTTTTTTCCTTTACTATGCGCTAAGTTTACACAATCATAATCTATATTTTCGTCACATAATATGTTATCCGTTTTGGTTATGTAAAACATTGAACTTGCACAGCCGGGCATATAGTTCGAAAAATGTATTCGCCCATCCTTAACTTCGGATTTCACACGTTTTATATCTCCGCTTAATAAATTTGCACGATATACCGTGCCATTGTCAATATTAAGGCTTATGTTTGCTGTATGCGGATTTTGACGGTCATTGTTCACAACAAATAGAATATATCCGTCACTATCACATCTTAACTGATAAAGTATATTTTTCTCCTCGCGTCCGTAATCATCTGTAATTTAAACTACTTTATCAATACTTCTTTGCATATAGTCAAATAAGTCTTCTTCCGAACTAAACTTTATAAAATTCTTATGGTTAATCAGCTTAAAAGCTTCGTCTGATTTTTTGCCGTCAATATAATCTGTAAACGGCGAAATTCCAAGTATCGTACCGTTGTTATCCATAAACTCAATCAGCTTTTTGACAGTTGACGAAAGCAGATTTTCACACATCGGAACTATAATAGTAGAATATGAGCATTTACCTACACAGAACTCCGAATTTTTGCATCTTCCGTAATCATTTATGATTACCTCATCACCAAGGTCGCAGTCATAATGCTGTTTACATAAATTCTTAATAAGTGAATTGTACCGCTCGCCAAGTTCGTTCATAGGCGGAATATCACGTTCTCTGCTGCGTTTAGGGTTTCCGTAAGGGTTGCACCCGACTTTACTCCACACTGTACTCATAGGGTGGATGAGCAAAAACTTTCGTATCGCTCTGCCGCGTCTTAGCATATATCCACACCTTGCAAAATAATCCTCAACTGTTTTGTAATTCTTCCACCATGAAGTGTTGCAGTTTATACTCGGCGGATAATCACGCTTGCGGCATCCTCTGAGTGAATACAGTGCTAAGTGTTGGCAACGCTGATTAACACCAAGAACATATTGCCAATCACCGATCCATTTCTGACCCTCAAAGCTGAAATCCCAGCCTGTACAGCCATAAGTTTCACTAAGTACCATATCTTTGCCCATCTGACTTGCAACACTTGTGCATTGCTTAACAGTCATATATTCCTCGGTACGCTCGGTCAGCATATCAATTGCCGGAACATTCTGTGAAATATAGTGCGGCATTATTGAGCCGTTAACTCGGCATGATAAGCCCAGTTTATCTTCCTGAAGAAAATGTCCTGTAAATAACAGGTTATTCTCTTTACACCACTTACTTATATGCTCCGAATATACTTCCTTAAACCTCTGTGAAACAGTTTTCCAATAATCATAGCGTATTTTTCGGCTATTTCTATGATTAAAATACAGATACGGAATTGTATCAAGTGGATCATAACCGCAATTTTTGCAAAAATACTCTCCAAAACCATAAGTCCAGGGAATCCAGCCGCGCTTTGGATTAAAAGCACAATGCCTGTCTGCAAGGCTCGGTTCATCTGTGAATATTCCCGGAATGGTTTTCCCAAATTCATCGCCGATATTATTCTTGTATAGCTCATGAGTCTGATTTATAAACTCACAAACTGTATCGGGATTTAAGTTATCAGGCGGCGGTGAATAATTGAACCACTCTGAGCCACCGCTTGTTTCAAGTCTTGCAATCAACAAAACTTCGTTTTCTTTAAGCTCTATATTGTCCGCAGTATACAGCCTTTTAAGACTGTAAATGTCCATAACGTCAACATTCGCTAAGTAAATTGCAAGAACATCATCGTCAATTTTATTCGGAACTTCATCACATACCTCAAGAGTTAATCCCTTGCAAGCATTTTTTATGTTCTTTGTAACCGCTCCGCCACAGCTTCCGGACGGCCATCTGTCCTCATCATACAGCCACGCATACATTCCAAGCTCTTTAGCTGTTCTTACCGCAGTTTTTACGCATTCAAACCATTCTTCTCCCAAATACTCAGTCTCAAGACCATCGCGGGAATGAATAAAGAAGCCACCGATTCCATTGCTGTGCATTTCATAAATCTGACGTTTTATCTCCTCAGAATCAAGCTTGTCATTCCACGCCCAAAACGGAATGGAGCGATATATGTTATCCGGATTTTTAAATTGCTGCTTAAAATCTGTTCTTTTCATAATAATTCTTATATTTCAAGCCTAATGCTCTACTTTTATACTCCAAAATATAATCTTTTCCCTGTTTGCACTGTATACGACCATAATTTCGTTATTATTTGTACAGATTATTGACGGATACGCAAATGCTCCGTCATCATTTTCAAGAACGCAAAGCTCATTCCATGTCACACCATTATCTTCAGAATAGGACAAAATTATAGGTGTGCGTGAGCCTTTGGTCATTCCGGGAATATTCTCTCGTGGATTATAAGCAAGAATCAATGTTCCGTCTTTTAGCATTGCCACATCGATTCCGCTGTTGTTGTTAGGAAGCCCCGTATCATAAGCAAGCGACCATGTTCTGCCTTTGTCATGTGATTCGCTTCTGAAAATTCGAGACGATGTGCTTCTGAAAAGTGCGTTTACAACACCGTCTTTGTCCTCCCAAAATGTTGGCTGTATAATTCCTCTGCCAAAGCAAAAATGTTTGTTATAAACTCGATCACGAATTCTTCGTTCATTTGGATTAACTCTTCTTAACGGTACAAACTCACTCATTTCCCAACTCTTGCCGTTATCCTCTGAAATATCAGCGAATGAATTCCAACAATCACCCTCGAGTGATGCAGGAGCTAAAATGGTTTTATTGTCCGATAAATATATAGGCTTATTCTTAACAGGGCCTCGTCCGCCTATGTCTCCCGTTATAAGCTCATGTGCATCGCTCCAAGTTTCAGCCTCGTCATTTGAAATAACGTATTCTGTGTGCCATTTCTGAATTTCCGCACCTATTTTATAATATAGCACAATTCTATCATCGTTTAATCTGAATAATACGGGATTCCACGCTGCTATGTTCACAACATCAACTGTCTTTCTGGGCTTTTCCCACGCTCCGTTAATTCGTCTTGCAGTCCATATAGCTGTATCGGGATCTTTTTCAAATCTCCCCCCAAACCAAGCTGCAAGTGCATTCCCATCTTTTAGTTCTAAAACTGTAGGAGCATGCGGACTGTCAAACTCACGCTCATCACCAAATATTTCTTCTCTTATTGATTTTATAACCTTTAACATTTCATATCCCTCGCTTGTTAAACATTCATTTTATTCAAAATACGTTAATCTTTATTATTTGTCGTAATCTACACACAAAATTTATACTATGTAAAAAACGGATATGCGTAATTTCTACAAAAATCCATTGTTTATAAGCTTTCAAATATAATAATTATATATCTAAATCTCCAATACTGTCAACACAATTTACTTTTCTTATATATTCTGGTGTTGGTTCACAAAATATCCATCTATGCTTTGTAGGAATCGGAAGCACCGAAAAGGCATTAAGTGCTGTATCTCGTTTGTTTTTATACAATTTCCTCAAGTATTTGCCGTCAGTGTTACCAACTTAGAAAGCAGTTTTTTTTGAATATCGTACTTCAAATCGAGCATGGTATGTGCGAATTTTTGCGGAATACGGTTTATTACCTGTTTACTATTTTCAATCAATTTGCACCTAAAACACTATTGGCTTGTCAGATTATATATTTAACGAAATCACATAATCAAAATTATAATCTAAAAGCGCGTCCGTATTTGGATTATATCAACAGCATTGTCGAAAACGCGGTGCTGCTTGACAGCTATACAGTGCCTTCAAAGAAAGCGAAGTCGGAAAACTCGGTTATGATGCACAGTATGTACGCCCTATGCGACAGCGGAAACGGCACCGAGCTTATCAAAATGTATGTTGAAGAAATGCGGAATCCGAACACAAACGGAACTGATAAAAGAAGCTATCAGCTGCAGAATATAGCAAAACAGCAGCTGAGCGCCAAGGGTTCAGGAAAATCCCTAGCCCAGTCGTTCTCAGCTGCTGATAGCTACACTATATCATACTTATTTAAAATTGTCAAGCAATTTGATAAAAACTTTAATCCGGAGCCGTCGAGTAAGGTTGTAAACGAGGACGGAACACCAATGGGCAGTATATGGGGATACGAACGAGCAGGTATTTAGGAAAATAGAGCAAGAGCTTGAGGATAATTATATACCGAAATACGAAGGCAAGGAATTGAGACCGAGTTTTTTGTTGGCTCAGCAAATATCGGCATGGGCGAAACTGCAAGAGGCGTAATAATCGGCGGAAAGAAAATCCTTAGCAGATAAACAAGCATGAGCTTGTACACAGGGAGTATAAGTCAAAAGAGGTACAGAAAGCGGCAAATATAATTAAAAACAGTCTGGCATATGCCGAGAGACAGCACATTATAAAAGATATGTACAGTCAGTATTTCAAGCTGACAGACGGCAATGAAGAAGCTGTATTTGAAGAGTTTGTGTGTGATGTGCTAAGCGGAATGAATACATACGGTCATAAGTTTGACGATGTGGCAGCTGAGTATAACAGTGCTGTTCAAAGCAGAAATGGATATACGGCAGAGGATTATGCCGAAAGCATTGATGCCGGAGGGAAAAAATATAATAACTCTCTTGTTTCAAAGTTAAAAAATGCCCAGGAAATTATATCGAATTTACAGTTAGCGGTAGAACTAACCGGAAAAGAGTTTCCGAAGGGTAATAAGAAATTAACCGAACAGGTTAATGAGTATTTTGAAAGTATAGGAGGTAAAGCCTACAATCCTCAGATTGGCGAAGTTTTACTTACAAACCGAGGAATAAAGGATAGTATCGCTCACGGTGTTGGTCGAACAAAAGCTTTGACTTTTGCTGCTGTTCCGTCTGTTATTGAAAAGGGTGCGATAATTGATTATGAGGAGAATTGGAAAGATAGAGGGTATAATACATATGTGATTGCGGCTCCGATTATGATTGATGGTAGTTTAGCGCATGTTGGTGTTGTTGTTATGGAGGATAAAAGAACACACAGATATTATTTGCATGAAGCATTAACAAAAAATGATGTGCCGTTCAAGACCGGGAGTGGAGAAAACTCCTCTGAACCCGGCGGCACATCATCTGTTAATACAAATATATCACAAAATGATAAATCTGTCAATGATTATGATACGGAAAATCTGAGGAAGTATTCAAGTGAGACTGAAAGAACCGATATTACACCGGAAGACGTAAAATCAGTACAGTCTATAGGAAGAAAATCAGTGAACGACTTTACCACAGAGGATATTGCAAAGACTGAGAGTTTTGCAAAAAAAGTATTATAACGAACTCGGCGGGAAGTCGCCGTTCTTCCGGGCGTGGTTTGGCGATTGGAGATCGAACGATAATACACCGGTTCATATTGTAACCGAAAAAGGCAGTGTTCGTGGTACTACCAAAAATAAAGATACAGGTTGGGATATACAGGTATCGGGAAAAGTGTTTAATGAAACGAAATCACATGACAGCAGCAAGGCAAAGACGGCAATTTCATATCTTGACTATATAAACGGTTTGGTAGAAAATGCGGTGCTGCTTGACAGCTATACAGTGCCTTCAAAGAAAGCGAAGTCGGAAAACTCGGTTATGATGCACAGTATGTACGCCCTATGCGACAGCGGAAACGGCACCGAGCTTATCAAAATGTATGTTGAAGAAATGCGGAATCCGAACACAAACGGAACTGATAAAAGAAGCTATCAGCTGCAGAATATAGCAAAAGCGCCTACGGCAAGTGTTAGAGTTCAGGATAATATCCCTAGCTCCCTCACAAATACCGTAAGCGCTAATGTTTACACTATATCAGACTTATTTAAAATTGTCAAGCAATTTGATAAAAACTTTAATCCGGTGCCGTCAAGTAAGGTCGTAAACGAGGACGGAACACCAAAGATTATGTATCGTGGCGGAAATGAAGAGATAAACATATTTGACCGGAAAAAATCCAGTTATTCAAATTTATATGGAAGAGGATTTTATTTTACGGACAGCAAAGGTCACGCATCTCAGTATGGGGGAGCAAAAGAGTATTATCTTGATATAAAAAATCCGCTGGAACAAAATTCCGATAATATATCAAAAGATCAAATGCGTAAATTCCTTGAAGCAGTTGCAGAAAACGAGGATGATTATGATATATGGAATTATGGTACAACTGAAATTGATGAAATACTGGATGGTTTGTATGGTAAAGGCGGCTTTGAAATGCTTCAGGATGTTTCGGCTACCGCTATTGGCGATTTGGTTGAGGCTACAGAGCTGTTTAACAAAGTAAACGGTACGAACTATGATGGCTTTATTTTGCCGACTGAAACAGTTGTATTTAATTCCAATCAAATCAAGTCAGCGACCGACAACATAGGAACGTTTGACAAAACTAACCCGGATATAAGATATTCTTTGGAGAAAAACTCGGGCGAAAATATATTTACCGCGGATAAAACCGAATCGGAAAAATATGCCGCACAGATTGATAATTGGCTTGCGGGCAAGATGAAATCGAGCGAACATTTTGAGCTTGGACAGACGCCCGCTGTACTCAGGGAGCTGGGTGCTGACAGCCTCCCTGTGATAATGAGTCAGGACGTTATGGTGAAAATCACAGGCAGGAAGCATAATATATCAACCGATGAGATAAAGAATATCCCTGGAGCGATAGCCGACCCGATAATGGTGTTTAAGTCCGCGACAGTTGACAATGCGTATCTTGTCATGACCGAGCTTACCGACAAGAGCGGCAATGATGTTGTTGTGGCTTTGCACCTTAATAGGAAGCAAGGCTTTAACAAAGTTAATAGGATTGCGAGCGTGTACGGCAAGGATAATGTCGGAAGGTTTATAGAAAAACAGACGTCTATCGGGAACTTAAAGTATATTGATAAAAATAAGAGCCAAGAATGGCTTCGTAGCAGAGGGCTCCGATTGCCCAAGCTGAACACTATTCTTAGCTCCAATAACAATATACTGCAAAAAGAGGATATTGTCAATAGATATGATGAGCAAAATCAAATAAAATATTCGCTTGAGGGGGAAATGGCGTCGTACCTGTCGGAAATACGAACCGAAATGCTTGAGCCGATAGAGGCGGGATACGGAGACGGCGAAGCGTTAGTGCTGTCCCGCAGCACGGAACAAAGAATAGAACGGATTATCAACAGCGTATTAAACGACGACAAAAATATCCAAAACGCCGCCGAAGAAATTACAGACTGCATTATATCAAACGGAAAAACAAGAGGAAAAGACACTGCGGACATAGAGAAAAATCTTGAAATAATAAGAAAAAATCTCGGACGCAAAATCAAAATAACGAACAGCATGGACGCAGAACTTGAAACGCGATACGGCGACAGAAAAGCTGTATACAAAAGGTTATTCGGCGGTGGCACACAGTCGATTGATATGTTGTGCGATGAATTTGTACAGGAAATGCCCGAGTATTTTTCAAGTGATATAATGACCGATTATGAGCAATTTCAAAGAGTGATTGATGTTTATGAGCAGCTCAGAGCGGAGGCTAAAGAAAAAAATAAAGTCGGATTTTTTGACGGGATAGAAGACGCCGAATGAGTATGTCAGTGAGTTTGAAAAGAGAATTCTTGACGGAACCATGACATGCGAAAAGGTAACGGACAAGAGCGCAAAGGAATATTCCGACAAAAAGCTCGAGGACAAGGGTTTAAAAGGCGGTATAGAGTATTGGAATAACTTAATTGAGTCGGGACTTAGAATAAACAAGGAAAATATGGCATTCGGTCAGACGCTTTACGCGAAGTGCATTAAGGCAAAGGACACAAAGAATGCGATGAAAATCGCGGCGGATTTGGCTGTGATTGGAACCGAGACAGGTCAGACCGTTCAGTCAATGGGGATGCTTAAGCTGATGTCTCCCGACGGACAGGTTTATGTACTCGAAAAGTCAATTACTAAAATGAATAAAGAATTCCGTCAGAAGCTCGGAGATAAGTATAAGGATATAAAGCTTAACGAAGATTTAGTCAGGGAGTATTTTGAGGCAGAAACCGATGAGGCGAGAAACGAAGCTCTTGATAAAATCCAAACAGATATTGCAGAGCAGATGCCTACAACGCTTGCCAAAAAACGGTCAAAATGAGCCGTGAAAATATTACCGATACAATTTCACAGAGCCTGAG
>CAJKEB010000058.1 GCA_905198865.1 uncultured Eubacteriales bacterium | reverse complement strand
AGCATGAGGCGGCTGCGCACCTGTGACCGAACCCGCAGGGTTCGTATGCGCCATACCATGCGTTTTTACCTGAAGCAACTAAGGTCAATAACACACTAAATCGCCTTCGGCGAGGCGGCTGCGCACCTATCGTGGCAGCAAGCCGCCCTACCGTAGTTTGCATTACCGCCCATTGCATGGTCGGTATTATGCCGCCCTACCGTAGGGGCGGCTATCAGCCGCCCGCGGGCGGATACTATCCGCCCCTACAGTATTGGAATAGTACAGCATAAAATAACCCTCATGGAATCTTTCCGTGAGGGTTTATTGTTTACTTCCATTGTTTTGCCCAGAGCTTATCTTCTTCTGACACCCGATAGGAGTCGCAGAGCTTTCGCACTGTCATTTTTCTGACTTCGTCGGGCAGTGAGAAGTCGTTTTCCATAAACTTCTTTGTCAAATCCCGGTGCTTGGCAAATGCTGTGGCGATAAGCCACGCCTGAGCCATCTGAACATAGTATTCGGAGCTGCTCAGCTTATTCACGCAGTCAAGCGCATATGCCGCGTCCTTTTCTTCACTGAGATAGTGACCGAGAAGTATAATAACTCCGACCCGCTGCTGCCATAGGTTCTGCGAGTGCAGCAGACCGTAGATTTCAATCTTGTATTCTTCTCTCAGTTTACGGATTTGCTTGAAAGAGCTGACCGGAACATCACAGCATGCCCAGTTGTTCACCAAAAGCGAATAACGCCGTATCCGTTCGCACATCTCGCCGAACGGGAGCTTTGCGTAACCGATTACCAGTCCGTATACCGTTATTTCTTCATGAGACAGACTCCGGATTTTCGCTGTATCGTCCGCGGCTTTGATGAATTCACGAAAGTTACCCTTTGCGATTGATTTTGCACACTCACGCAGCTTCGGAACTCTCACTCCTATAATCTCGCTGTCGGAATTCGGTGTGATTTTTGAATTAAAGTCTTTATAGTCCTTATCGCCGAGACTTTTCAGGTATTCGAGATACTCGGCGTATGTTTGTGTATTCCAGGATTTAAGATTAAGTTCCATTATTATTCAGTGTTATCCTTTCTGTTCTTTGCTGAATCAATATACATTTTTACTGTTTTCGTAAATGCCTCTTAAGTATTCATAGAAGTTTGCGTAAGCTGTTCCGATATACGGCGCAAGGAAGATAAAGCCTATTCCGAAAGTCAGACAGCAGAGAAGAATCCAGCCGATAAAGCTGAGACCCAGGCAGAATAGTCTGCCCTTATAGCCTTTCATCATTTTTTTGCTGAGCTTAAGCGCCTCCGATGCGGATATATTATCATCGTCAATCAGAATATAGAATGCCTGTGAGTACGACAGAGCCGCAATAATTCCGGGTATTATAAGCAGCAGCGACCACAGAAAAACGAAAATCTCGGTAAGCAGAAACAGAATGAATGAACGCTTGATAACATTTCCGCCATATGAAAATCCGCTGAATATATAGCTGATATTTGTCTCGCCGTGTCTTACAAAATGGAGCTGATAATTGCCTACACCGTAAGAAATACAGCCTGATACCAATACCTGTGCAGCCAAAAGAACCAATGTAGCAACTGCGGCAATTATACCTGTGATTGCAGAAATTATACCGTGGGTATGGTTTTGTATGAATATGCTTACAGTGTTCGGAATCTGAGTGATTAATGAAATGGCATATACAACCAGTATTGCAATCAGCATTGCAATAATCACAGAACCCCACTTGTTACGCAGCTGGCTTAAACTCAATTTTTTGAAATCCTTACTGTACATAAAAAATCCTCCTCTATAAGAATTCTATCAGAATAAATTATACTACATATCCCGATAATATGCAAGCAAAACCATGTAATATTTGTCAGCCGTGAGCATATGATAATAAAAGACAAGCGTAAAAGTATATGCACGGCTTAAGGTAAAGCGATAAATATATGGAGGAAAAATATGATAGAGAGAAGCTACAGGAGAAGATCCGTCAGAAACAAACAGTACAGGGCGGTTGTGATAGACGCACATACGATTTTCAAGTTTTTTGCTTTGCTGATTATGGTTGCTGTTATCTCGGTATTTCTCGGTATAGGTGTAAAGTCGCTGATTTCAGGCTCAGCTGCAAGTAAAAGCAAATCAATATCCACCAATAATGTGGCGGTAACGACCGAAACTCAAAGCGCCAAGTCCGGCGATGCAGATACAAAAAGTGATGAAGAGAATAAAGAAATAAGTACCTCCGGAACCGATGCAAAATCGAAAATTTCTGTGGCTTTGAGCAATATATGCGAGTTTGTTCTGGGGTTTAATCCGTATGACAAAACCGATATTGTTGCGGCAGAAGTGCCCGGGGCAGAGCTTGTCAACAGTTACGGACTTATCAGAATGTCAGAGAATGATACATCGGTAAATATATCTCAGCCGACAAAGGAGCCTGCTTCGGAAACACAGCCGGAGGAGGACAGCGGCGAAGATGATGGCGAGCTTGAGATAAAAGCAATAAATGCCGGGCAGAACGCAAACAGTGACACAAACTATGTCAAGATAGGCAATCAGACCTCATATGATGTTGATGTTTCAGAGCTGCTTCAGGAACCGCTTGATTTTGATATGAGTGCTGACGGACCGAAAGTTTTGATAATACATACGCATGCAACAGAAGCCTATGCGCCGGAGGGGGCAAAGCGTTATAACAGTGACGAGAGCGACAGAAGTCTTGACACCTTAGAAAATGTAGTGGCGGTAGGAGAGGAGGTCGCAAGGATTTTCAATGAACGCGGAATAGAGACTCTGCACGATACAGAACTGCATGACTATCCGTCATTTAACGGCGCATATGCGGACGCACTGGATTCGATAGAGCAGTATTTGAGTGATTATCCATCAATTCAGATGGTATTCGATTTGCATCGTGATTCGATAGTGTACGATGACGGAACGAAAGCGAAGGTGGTTACTAAAATTGACGGCAGGAATGCAGCACAGCTGATGTTTGTTGTGGGTACGAACGAAAAGGGACTGTATAATCCCGACTGGCGTGAAAATCTGAAGTTTGCAGTTCAGCTTCAGGACGCAATTGACCAAAAATATCCCAATTTGATGCGGTATGTAAACTTAAGGCAGGAGAGGTTTAATTGTCACGCCACGCACGGCAGCCTGATTATTGAGATGGGTTCAAGCGGAAACAGCCTGAGCGAAGCTGAGTACGGCATGACCTGCGCAGCGGAAGTAATAGCCGATTTTATAAACGGACTGTGATAAAACGGGAGCGGATCGATATAAAATATAATAATAAAATATTTAAAAATGAGACATAAGCCGTTTTCAGACTGATTTTTAACATAATTGCCACAAAAATGCCACAAATTTGTAGGCTTGCGTTTATATTTTTGGAGCATTTTATCTTGAAAACAAAATTAATTTCCGCTATAATTATACGATAGAATATAGGTTGTAAATATAAGAATTTTATTTTGATATTTATATTAAGAATATTGAAAGGAAGTAGAGTATGCGGAAATTATTGGCTGTGTGGGCAGCAAAGCTTGCTTCTGTTGCCGGCAGGATTGTCGGAAAGAAATCGTCGTCAACGCCGGGAGTGGTGGCTCTTAAGATTTGCCCCAATCTTATCAGTATTTTAAAGAAAAACATTACCAAGGGCGTTATAGTCACCTGCGGTACGAACGGAAAGACTACGACTAACAATCTTTTGAATACTGCGCTTCAGAAATGCGGATACAAGACGGTTTGCAACAATCTCGGCGCAAATATGCTCGGCGGAATTGCAACCACTTTTGCACAGGCGTGCAATATATTCGGCACATTCAAGGCGGATTATGCCGTGCTTGAAATTGACGAGGCGTCGGCGAGACGAGTGTTTAAGCATATCAAGCCTGACTATATGCTTATAACCAACCTGTTCAGGGATCAGCTCGACCGCTACGGCGAGATTGATATAACCGTTGACTTCTTAAACGAAGCAATCGACATGGCGGATAATTTGAAGCTGATACTAAACGGCGACGACCCTCTTACCGCTCAGTTCGGCGAGGGCAGAGAGGCCTATTACTTCGGTATTTCCGAACAGGTTCTGCCGCAGATTGACGAGACCAAGGAAGGCAGATTCTGCGCTAAGTGCGGCGAGGAACAGGAATACAACTACTTCCATTACAGTCAGCTCGGCGATTATTATTGTCCGCACTGCGGAAACAAACGTCCGAATATTGACTTCCCCGCAACAAATGTTGACTTATCGTCGTCCATGAAGTTCAGGGTCGGCGACAGAGATATTGATGTGAACTACCGCGGGTTTTATAACATATACAACATTCTTGCGGTTTACTCTGCTTTGAATGTTATGGGAATTGACACGAAAGACTTCAACGGCATTCTGAGCGATTACAAGCCTCAGATAGGACGTATGGAGCTTATACCTCTCGGCGGTAAACCCTGTATACTTAACCTTGCCAAAAATCCCGCCGGCTTCAATCAGGCAATCCAGACGGTACTGCTTGACAAGCGCAGAAAGGATGTTATTGTTGCCATAAACGACCTTGCTAATGACGGACGCGATGTGTCATGGCTGTGGGATGTTGATTTTGACAAGCTGAGCGAGGCAAATCTGAGCACGCTCACAACGACCGGTATCAGGCTTTATGACATTTCACTCAGGTTTAAATATGCAGATATGAAGATTGACAACATAACAAACGATATGAAGTCTGCACTAAAAAAATGTGTGGACAACCCTGATTCAGAGGTGTGCTACGTTTTGGTGAATTATACGGCTCTGTACCCGACACAGACAACGATGCTTAATCTTCAGAAAGAACTTGGTACAAAAGAAATTGCCGCTATAGATGAAAGCGGCAAAACAGGAGGCGGAAAAAATGGCAAATAATAATTTTGAAATCAATATTATCCACCTTTACCCCGATCTGCTGAATTTGTACGGAGACAAGGGAAACATCGCATGTATGCAGAAACGCCTTGAGTGGAGAGGGATAAAAGCGAACGTACACCAGTGTACGAACAAGGATAACAGTATTGACTTAAAGACTGCCGATATTATTTTTGTCGGCGGCGGCTCTGACCGTGAGCAGGAAATTGTGTGCAATATGCTCCTTGAAAAGAAGGACGAAATCAAGGAATATGTTGAGGATGACGGAGTGCTTGTTGCGGTGTGCGGCGGTTATCAGCTGCTTGGAAGGTATTACCAGACTGCAAATACCAAAATCGAGGGGCTTGGTATACTTGACATTTACACCGACGCCGGAAAGACGCGCCTTATTGACAATGTCGTGCTTGAGTGCGACAAGTTCTCACAGCCCATTGTTGGGTTTGAAAATCATGCGGGACGCACATATATCGGCGAAAACCATACACCGCTCGGCAAGGTCAGATACGGAAACGGCAATACAGGCGACAGCGGCTGCGAGGGCGTAATATACAAAAACGTTATTGCCACATATCTGCACGGTCCGCTGCTTCCGAAAAATCCTCAGCTGTGCGACTATATCTTAACGTGCGCATTAAAACGCAAGTATCCGGATTTTGATAAGCTGACTCCGCTTGATGATGAGCTTGAAAATACCGCCAATAAATATATTGTTTCAAAATATATTTAGTAAATTTGCATAGTCGGATACGGGTTTGTAAATAATATTTTTAACCTTAGTAATACAATATTAATATTTGGTTAACAAATTTTTATTGTTTTTTTGGTAGAATAAAAGGGTTAAATTGGTAGATTATCAAGTTTTATGAGAGTGGGCGTTTTGTGCCTTACACATACGCATTACATATAGGAGGAAAACTAATGAATGTTTTTAAAAAGCTGTTTTCCGGCAGCAGTAAGCAGGAAGACGACGCAAACTCCGAATATTTGAACGACGCTTACAGCAGTCTCGGTGATGAGGAAAATCTTAACCCCGACAGGATTATTGACGAAAACAGTATGATTGTATCGGAGACCGATGACTATGGTTTTCAGTCGGCCGAAGCCGACAATTCCGGTGTAAGTCTCGGACTTGACAGCCGTCAGGACAAGCCTGAGGGCGATTTTGTAATGTCTGAAATTAATTCCGAAGTAGAAGTAAATGAAACAAATACTGAGCCTTATTATGTTGCAGACGATTATACTGAGCAGGATTTGTATAGTGAACCGTTTGATGCCGAAAAGGCTTATAATAATTTAGCCGGAGATGCTGACGAGCTTGATGCAGATGAAAACGTTTATGATGACCTGGGCGGAGATACCGGCGAGCTTGACGCAGCTGTAATAAGAGCGGAAGCTCAGCGTGTGGACGATTATATTTCCGGCCTTGAGAATGCTGAACACTATGAAGATTATGAAAGTTCCGGAGATATTTACGGTGAAGATTATGAAATATACGATAATACCGATTCGGACAAAGCGGCTGAAGCAGCAGAAAGCTTAAACGAGGAGGATAATTCAGAAGCTGATAAAGAACTGATTTATTCCGCATATGCGCCGAAAAGCATGAGGCCTCAGATTACTCAGAAGTTATATTACGACCTGGAGGATATTGATAATGAGGCTGAAGAGATAGCGGAACCGCACGGATTTTCAGCATTTTTGAAGAAGCGTGGGAAGTGGGTTATCAGCGGTGCGGCTGCTGTGGTAGTGGTCGTAGGAATAATTGTTGCATGTGTATTTGTTTTCTCAGGCGGTATGGATCCTTTGATGGGGTATTCGCAGACAAATGCGGTTAAGGGTAATGTAATCAAGACCATGGCTGCCGGCGGAAATGTTGAGCCGAACGCAAGGTATGAGATAACCTCGCTTGTGAACGGAACTATAACTGAATCACCGCTCAATGCAGGCGAAGAGGTTAAGGCAGGCGAGCTTGTCTATAAGGTTGACGATACAAACGCACAGCTTGCTGTTCAGATGGCTCAGAATTCTGTTGAGCGTGCAAAGGCTTCGGGTACAAGCAGTTCAAGTGATAATTTAAAAATATACGCAAACGCTTCGGGTACAATAACCGACTTGAAGATTTCAAGCGGCAGTACGATTAACGGCGGTCAGATTGCAACCATAACACAGTCAAACGGTACAGAAATCGGTCTTATAGCAAACGTTTCGGGTACAGTTCAGTCATTGAACGTGCGTGAGGGTTCAAGCGTAACGTCTGGACAGGTTATTGCCACTCTGAAAAGCAGCGATTCATCAAACTCGCAAGAGGGACAGAAGCTGGATATTGCCGGAAGTGAACTCGCCCTTGAACAGGCGGAGAAAGAGCTTGAGAAATACAAAATCGCCTCACCGATTGACGGTACAATTCTTGTCAAGAATGCAAAAATCGGGGATAATGTAACGGCAGGCAAAACCGATCAGCCGCTCATGGTGATTGCTGATATGAGCAAGATGAAGTTTACTATCGAGGTGGACGAGCTGGATATATGGAATATTCAGCTGGGTCAGACGGTAGTAATAACTGCAAACGCTTTGCCGGGCGAGACGTTCAGCGGTGAGATTACAAATATTGCCGGTGAGGGCGAAAAGAAGGGCAGCGGAGTGACAACTTATGCTGTTGAGATTACTATTTCCGAACCCGGTAAGATAAAGTCGGGCATGAACGTTGACGCAAAGATAATTATTAATTCAGCCATTAACGTCTTAACTCTTCCGGAGCAGGCGCTTTATGAATCTGACGGACGAAATGCGCTTGTTATTACCAATTCTTCGGGCGTTGATGAAGATGATATAATGAATTCTGAGGATTATCCGAATATTAACGTTCCGGACGGATATAAGCTTGTAAAGGTGCAGTACGGAGTCAGTGACGGAACAAACGTAGAAATTACCTCAGGTTTGTCTGTAGGTGATATTGTGCTGTACAAAGAGAACAGTGCTGACGCAAGTGCAAATAATGCGGATTCAAGCTCGAAGTCATTGAATACAAACAGCAGCGGTGCTGCCGAAAGCAAGAGATCAGGAAACAGCAGCTCAGATAATTCAGATGATTTTAATGATTATGATGATTCAGATAGTTTGAGAGATGCGGACGATACGGGCGATAATGTGAAGTCAACCGGAAAGTCGGCTCTGCAAAGTGAGCTTGACATATAGATTATATTATATTTTATAAAAAATGTTGATTTTTATACGGGCGAGCCAATTTTGCTCGTCCGTTATTATATAAGTATTTGCGAGGAACAAAAATGAAAAAGCCGATAACAAAGCAACCATCATCAGAACAGAATAAAAAACCGAATAAGTTTGCAAAGCTGCTTTGCGAATCTGAGGCAGCCATGAAGAGTGCGTGGTGCGTGATAATCCATAATAAGCATCAGGCTTTCCTGACATTGCTCGGCTTTTTTGCCGCAGCATTTCTTGTTACTGCAATACTTTTCGGCGCACATTCTGCGATGATTGCAAACGGTTACAAAAATTCGCCTCTCGGAGCGGATATCTTGACCATGCGGCTGAACGATGGTACATGGCTTTCAGGCGATGATTTATGCAGCGGATTTGAGGGAAGCTATGAGGTAAGTGATGTTATTCCGATGCAGAGAATTGAAAACGTTGAAATGTACGGAAATTCAAAAAAGGTTTTTTCTTTTCCTGTTATAGCGACTAACTCAGTATTTTTCGATTATGCGGCAGTTAAGATGGTTAAAGGAAAGCCGTTTTCTGTACATGACGTGAATTCGAGAACCTTCACTGCGGTTATAAGCGAGGAGGCTGCAAAAGAGCTGTTCGGAGATTCCGACCCGTTAGACCAGGATATAAAGCTGAACAATCAGGTATACAGTGTGTCGGGCGTATTTACCGGAAAGAGTAAGTTTAATCCCGGCTGTCTTGTTATTATCCCGAATAAGAGTGCAAGAATCATTCTCGGTGCAGCAGATGTGGATACATATGTGTTTACCGGTGTTGATGATGAGAAAGCGGCAAAATCCGAAGTGTGCGGCTTTGTCGATAAAATGATTACAGAAAAGAAAAAGACTTCGTCAAAGAGCGGTGAATTCGGATATTCGGTCGAATACAACGGAGTTCAGAAAAACAGTGCATATACTATCGGTATAATTATGTATATAATTATGCTTTTGATTAGCGGACTTGGTCTTTTGATGTTTTTATTCTTCCCGTCAAGCGGAAAGGATTGTTTATCAGGTGACCCGCAAAGTCGCAGAAAGCTGAGGCCTTTTGCAATTTGTGAACTTGTCTGTGTAATAATTTCGCTTATAGGCTGCGCTTTGGGTGTCGCTGCCGGTATTCCTGCCGGAATTTTGTATTGCTTGGCCGCTTCAATTTCGCCAATATTTGATTTGAGTATATTGCGTCTTTTGCTGACTGTTCTGGCTATCTCGATGTTATTCGGAATTTTGGCGGGAACTATTCCGGGATTTATTCTGATAAAAAATCGTAAGCGCGATGCGCAAACACAAAATATAAATTAAATCATAGTATTACAATATACTGTTTTTGGATTCAGTATAATGTGATAATTTTGACATCAAAATATAAACTATTAAATATTTGACTGATTAACTTATCGCAAAGATAACTTTTCTAAATATAGTATTTGAAAAAGAATAAAAATTCCTATTGCAAGTTATATAATTTTGTGTTATACTAATCAAAATAATTATGATAGCATAATTATGCGTTAATAAAGAATATTAATTTCTGTATGTTATAATATAAATATATGTATTTGATTGCTCAGTTGGAATGGTGGTGAGTTCTTTGGCTAAACTCTCTCTGAAAAAAAGCGCTAATAATTATTCTGATGTTGATAAAAATGACAGTTTTGTAATGCTCGAAAGAAACGAGATGCTTTTGCAGGGGATCTGGTGTGTCATATTGGTGGTGGTCACCGTTTTCTTTGCGTATTGTGCCGCCAAGACCTTTTTCTTTGAAAGTACCGGTGAACATATGCCGTATGTCTGGTTATTTGCCATATTGCTCGGCGTTGCTGTTTTATTGGTCTTTGTGATAAAAATGCTGTTAAAGGTAATTATACGCGCGGTTAATATAATGAAAGAGGATAAACTGATATTGGACAATGTCGTTGGCGGAACTATGATAAGCCATTTTGATGACAGGTTCACTATTAAGTATGTTACCCCCATGTTTTATAAAATGCTTGGCTACAATGTAGGTGAGCTTAAACAGAAGTATCATTCCGAATTTTACTGTATGCTTGTCGGAAACGACTCGAAGCGTGAGTTTGCACGCCAGAAGAGATTTTTGCGTGAGACAGGTACAGCGGAGGCGCAGTATCAGCTCCTGGGTGGCAACGGAGATATTATCTGGGTTTCAAGCCGAAGCATGCTGACTAAAAACAGCAGGCTGGAGCCTATCGTGTATACTGTGTTATTTGATATAACAAATGAGAAACGAACCCAGCAAAGACTTGCGCTGGCAGAGGCAAGAAACAGAGTTGTTCTTGAAAAGACTGAAAGCTGCGTCTTTGAGTGGGATTTGATAAAGAATAATTTTGAGGCGTCTGAGCTGTTTGTTCAAAGGTTTAATGTTGCCGAAAGATTTGTTATAAGCGATGATATTTTAATGGAATATCTGCATGTAGGCGACAAGAAGGAATTGTACTTTAATATACAAAAGCTGATGGACGGAAGTATTGATAACTTTGAAATTATCGTCAGACTTAAGGACAATAAAGGTGAATATACTCATAATTCGCTTAATATAACTTCGCTCAGAGATAATAACTATGTTCCCGTACGTGCGATTGGATTTGTAATTAATGTTGAAGAACAGTACAGAAAAGAGAAAGAACTGCGCAAAAAGGCTGCACATGATTCCCTGACCGGGCTTTATAATAAGGGTGCAACAGAAAACATGATAACGAGCGCAATTCAAGGTCATCCGAAGCAAAATCATGCGCTGCTTATCATTGATGTTGATGACTTCAAATCAGTTAATGACACTTTAGGTCACGGTTCGGGAGACGAAGCCCTTAAGCTTGTCAGCCGTACTCTGACGGAGTCGTTCATGGACACGGATATCATTGGTCGCGTCGGCGGTGACGAGTTTATGGTTCTGGCAACGAATATAGGCGATACCATGCAAAGGATAACCGATGCCCTTGATAATATCAGATATAAGAGAATGACCGTTGTGTCGGGAGATAAGTGTATAAACCTGACTTTGAGCATTGGTATATCCACATTCCCGAATGATGCGGAAACTTATGAGGATTTGTATAAAAAGTCCGATATTGCCCTGTATGAGTCAAAGCATAATGGCAAAGACCAATACACATTCTATAAAAGCTAAAACTCGGCTTGTTAAATTATAGTTTGACGTGCGAAGCCCTCTCCGTCAGCTCCGCTGACACCTCTCCCGGAGGGAGAGGCTTTTTAGG